>DATIGG010000607.1:0-12280 GCA_035454825.1 Thermodesulfobacteriota bacterium
CCCGCTGGGTCTGCCTAATGCAACGATGAGGTTTACTCATTCAAATTCCAATCATAGGGCAGATATTTGATGCGGATCCGTTCCTTATTCTGCTTGAGGAAGGTTTTGGGCTCTCCATCATCAAGGAAGGTCAAGATCGTATAAAGGAGTGATGCATCACTTCCTCCAAAATCAACCCTATACCACTTAAAGATCATCGAGAGAAAAAGGGTTTTCTCCGCCTGTGAGATCTTCACCTGGGGGCTATTGATAAAGCTTGTGGCTGCAAGTTGAAGTTGAAAATCGATCTGCTCCGCCTCATAGAAGCCAATGGGTGGGCACGAGCGCGCTCCACAGACCAGAGTAAAATGGACCCTCGGGTCCATTGGAACGACAGCAAACTCCAACCGGGGGTCTCCTTTTCGGAAAAGTTTAAAGAGCTGATAAGGGTGCCTCCTGTTTCCACGAAGGATGCCATGTTCGATATCATTTAAGGAAAACCGGTAGCCTCCAATTTCATAAGAAACCCGATCAAAAAAACCCGGGAACTCTTTGACCGATTTTTGAAGACCAAGCTCAATGACTCCATGAATCACGGCTGTGTTATAAATATTGATCCAGAAAGAAAGCCTCTCGTCCCGGGTTTCGAGCTTCCTGAGGTCAAATGAATGTAATCCGTCTGTCAGCGCTTTATAACGCTCGAAAGCTTCGGATCCGCGAATTTCCTTATATCGGACAACCCCTTTCTCAATATCGATGAACTTAGCCTTCAGATCGGCCATTGCCAGCGTTAAAGCAATATCAATGGGTTGATCCAGTAGAATTGGTTGAGACTGCAAAGGATTTAGGACAACTGGAGATCTATGAAACATATCGTTTCCTTTTGGGTGCCGACTCTATTTCTTTAAAGACAGGTTATGGTACAGGGGGAAGGAAAAAATCTCTTCTTCCTAATATTAGGATAATTACAGTTGCCCCGGGGAGTCAACAAATATTTGCTTGATTATCAATCTTCATTCGCCATAAAATATATTTAAGAAGACTTCTGAAGCTTTGACGGTAAAAAGAAATGATACTCTCGATGAAAAAATCAGTAACACTGTTGGCAACCATCATTGTTCTTATAATCTCATCTCCTTTAGTCTACTCACAATCCTCACCCGTGATCGAAGTTGGGATGTTTTCCAGGGAACAAGCAGGAGAGGGTATTCCAACGGGCTGGAAACCTCTTTTTTTTAAGAAGATCGAACGGCACACCCTCTACACCTTGCTCAAAGATGGAGAAACCGTCGTCATCAAAGCAGCAGCCGATAGCTCAGCCTCCGGACTGATCAGAGAGATTCGAATCAATCCCGGGGAATACCCGATTGTGCAATGGCGCTGGAAGGTCGGGAACCTCCTGAAAAAAGCGGATGTACATAAAAAGGAAGGAGACGACTACCCGGCCCGGATCTACATCACATTCGAATACGATCCTTCCAGGCTGGGTTTCTTTGCAAAGGCAAAGTATGAAACGGTCCGGCTGTTCTATGGGCAATACCCTCCCCTTGCGGCCATCAACTATATCTGGGAGGCCCGGGCACCTGTTGGAACGATCGTTCCAAATCCTTATACCGATCGGGCCATGATGATCGTGGTGGAAAGCGGTGAGAGTAAGTTGGATCAGTGGGTATGTGAAGAGAGAAATCTATTTGAAGACTACAAGAAGGCCTTTGGTGGAGATCCTCCGATGATCTCCGGTGTAGCGATCATGACCGATACAGACAATACCGGAGAGTCAGCCACTGCTTTCTACGGGGACATCCTATTTAGGAAAGAGCCTGGAAGTTGTCCTTGACATCCTCCCCACGAATATCCACCTTTAGATTGAAAGCTTGAATGAAAGGAGGCACCTATCATGAAGGTTTCTATATTTTTGACTCCTTTTTTTGTATTCGTCTTCCTTATGTCGTTGGTGTTGGGCTCAAATTTCGTCTTTTCAGCTGACCATCTTGGAAAATCAACCGTTGAACATCCGGGTAAGGCCATTACCGCGGATTCTGTCAAGAAAGCAATCGAGCAACACGTTAATGCCCAGGCAAAATCAAACAATGGTGTTTTCGTGATCCAGGATCCGAAACTGAATAAGGATTGGCGCCTGAAGCTTGCAAAGGTTCACGATCCTGTCCGCACCTTTGAAAAGGATGGAACGACCATCTATTTTGCCTGTAGCGATTTTAATTCCGCCGATAGCAAGGATGTGCTCGATATTGATTTCTGGATGGTTTCTAAAGGAAACAAGCTTGAGGTCATCGACTCAAAGATCCATAAGGTGAATGGTGAACCCCGGTTCGGGTATGAAGGGACAAACATCAAAGAGATCAAATAGAATCCCCCTCACCCTCGTCCTCCCCCTCCGAGGGGAGAGCGTGGGGCCCATTCATGTTCTTTTCTATGTAGCGGTAAGGTCTATTTCCCGAAGGGTGTCGCAAGAAATGGTTTCAATTTCATCGTTTGTGGTCCGCGAGGTTTCCAGAGGCCAATCTGTGCAAGCTCCAAAGCTTCCCCGGCCCAGTGGTAGCTTTTGAACATCCGGTCCCAGAAACTCAGAACGGTAGAAAAATTCGTATCAAAGCAATCAGGGTGAAGAGCATGATGGCAGCGATGCATCCTCGGCGTGACAATGATCTTTTCAATCCTGTCTTGAATACTGAAGGGAATTCCAAGGTTGCTGTGATGAAACTGGGAGGCTATGTTCAGAAGAATGTCAAACGTCACCAACCCCGAGAGAGAGGGTCCCCAGAAGAGGATCATCAGACCTTTTGAAATCCCCGAAAGAATCAATTCTCCGATATGAAATCTTGCCGCAGTGGTGACATCAATCTCCATGTCACTGTGATGGGCCCTGTGAAATCGCCAGAGGAAACCGAGGCGATGATTGGCCCGGTGCATCCAGTAGTCCCAAAAATCAAAGGCAATCAACGTCAAAAAAATTTCATGCCAGCCGTTTAACCCTATAAGATGGGTGACACCTATGTTGGATTTCTGACTAACTGAAAGCGCATAAAAAAGGGGTTGGGTCATGATGAAATAGAGGACAATGCTGTTTCCTATGCTGAGTCCTAAATGGAAAAGGACCCTGAAAGATTTTTTCTGGTCAGACTTGGCATAGGGAGCAAGCCGCTCCAGGAAAAGCATGATCCCGAATTGGGAAAAGTATGTTGTGATTCGCAGCAGAAAAGAAGAAATCATAAAATCCTGGGGGGTTCCAGCAGCCCTTGAGATGAAATCATCCGCTTTCCACTAAGGGCGAGCTTACTCTTTATCCATTTCTGTCCACAAGTCCCCCCCAAAAAAAGAGGCAAATCCTATTGTAAGAATTTTCTCTGGTTTTTTATGGCGAAGGAGAATCTGTCAATAGCACGTGAAACCGCCAATATCCCGTCCAAATGGTCACATTCATGTTGCAACAATTCAGACAGATCTCCTTCGAGCAGCATGGCATGTTCCTTCCATTCCATATCTCTATAGGTGATTCGACAAGTTCGATGTCTCTCTACCTTAACCAGTAAATCCGGGAAACACATGCAATCATCCCATACAGTCATCATTTCCGGACTTCTCTGATCGAGAACGGGGTTTATAAAAACCACCGGTTCCTTTATCTTCATGTAGATCAATCTCTTCATCACACCGATTTGAGGCGCAGCAATGGCCTTGCCCGTTCCATACTGTTTGCGAAAGTGCATCAGGGTATCATGGAGGTCCTGGATCGTGGAATTAAGAGTTGGTAACTCCCCTTTTTCCACGGTCTCGCATATCTCGTAAAGGCTGGGATTACCAAGTAAAAGTATTTCTCTGACAGCCATGGTCTTCCACTTCTTAATGAAATAGTATTAATCGCAGCCAGGGGGTTTTGGCCAGTGATCAGTAGTGGCGGCTTCGATGGAAGGTGGCTGGCATGAGAACCATGGAAGATTTTTCAGATTCATAGCCCTCAAACCGATTGCGCATCTGTCTTCAACCACGTTTAGGATCAGTTTCCCTTCCTCCAGTCTCCATCGATAGACACCAATTGTTTCGTGACAGACCGGATCATTGGCAAGGATAAGTTGATCCCCTGACACGATAAAGGATCCCAAATCTTTCCATCCCGTGACCTTGTGGAATATCCTGTACGCGCCCTTACTTAAGTTCAATTTCCATAGACCGCCCTCTGGCGCATAATCCGGACACCGGAGGCAATGGACCGGCTCACCCTCTTTCTTCTCGAATTTAGTATAGGTGCCATCGATAGGGGTTACTTGGGGTAGGGGGAGTGGGAGAGCATGGGGATACGGTGTCCTTTGCAGCAATTCAGACCAGATGTTATCTGTTTGCTCAGATTTGTATTGATCTTGCCCTTCAGCAATGACCCACCAAGATAAAGTAAGATTTAAGATCATTATAAGAAGGATAGCCTTACTCATTTTTTTTTCGATGTGACCATACCCGGTTGAATCGAATCCTTGGCAAAACAGGAATCTGTCTTCGATTTCCTTTCTCGATCACGCTTTCATATATGTTTCGAGCGTGATGCTGGCTGGACCTTTCTCATGATCGAAGAACCGACAACCTGACGCGCAGAAGATCGTTGATCAGGACCCTGGCCTTGGCTTCTTTGGCCATAACAATCCCTAAATTAGATCATTGGGGATGCTTTGGGGATATTATAAGTTTGGAGCGATTGAGGGTCAAGTGTTTTGATTGGTCACAATCCTGGAAAATATCTCTATTAGTAGCATTGGCTTTTCAGAAGGTCTTTCCCGGAGCCGTGGCGGATGGTGCAGTAGGGTCTCCGGTCAATCGGTGAAACAGGGACTGGAAACTCCTTGACGATCCCTAATGGCTCTACCTCATTTCTGCTTTTGAGGTTAGGCCTTCGACTTACCGTTCGTCCTGAGCTCTGAGCTTGTCGAAGGGTCGAAGGATGAACGGTTCTCTAAAGACAGGCCCTATCGAAGAGTGCCGTTCATGGTTCGACAGGCTCACCACGAACGGCCTGCCTGCGCGGCCTTTTTCAGATTCGATTCTTGAATTGCGTCTACTTGCTGATTACCTTGATTGTCTTCTTATCATCTGCGGTCTTGAAGACACAGGTTGCCGTCTTACCCGCTCCGGCCGTTGCGTACATATACTCGACATCAATTCCCGCATCAGCAAGTTTTTTTGCCACTTTCTGCAACTCCCCTGCCCTGTTTGGCACTTCTATCTCGACGACATCTCTTTCTTCAAGTGTGACTCCCAGGGGTGCAAGAGCCTTCTTTGCTTTTGCATTGCTGTCAGTGGTCAGCATAAAATAGGCATCATTGTCCATCGCATACGCACATATGGCGGCAATATTCACCTTTGCCCACGCAATTGCTGTAGTTACCTCTGAAAGCAATCCAACCTTATTGGACATGGTAAAACTGATTTCTTTTACTTTTCTTGCCCTACCCATGGTCGTTTCCTCCTTTTCGCGGTGATTTATAATCCCAAAAATGCTTTTTTGATCACTTCTGCGTTCAGGAGATCTTTACCGGTGCCGTGGTGGATGGTGCGGCCGGTTTGCAGGACATAGCCCCGGTCGGAGAGCTCGAGGGATTCGCGGACCTTTTGCTCAACGAGGAGGATCGTTTTCCCAGCCTGTTTTAATTTGCCAACCGCTTCAAGCATCTCGTCTACCAGCTTGGGCATCAGTCCCAAGGAGGGTTCGTCGAGCATGAGGAGCTTGGGGTTAGACATTAAGCCTCTTCCGATGGCCAGCATCTGTTGCTCTCCGCCGGAGAGAGTCCCACCGAGTTGGAGGCGTCTCTCTGTAAGCCTTGGAAAGAGATGATAGACAGATTCGAGATTCTTTTTCACCTCTTGAGCATCATTTAAGATATAGGCCCCTAATTCAAGATTTTCCTCAACAGTGAGGGGTCCAAAGATGAGCCGGGCTTCCGGGATATAAGTGATTCCTTCCTTGACAATGTCAGGTGTGGATAGACGGCTGATCTCCTTATTCTCAAACTGGATCGATCCCTTGGTGGGATGGAGGGCTCCTGCAATGGTTTTTAGAAGGGTTGATTTTCCAGCGCCATTGGAACCGACGACGGATACCAACTCTCCCTTGTTTACCTCGATGGAGACGTTGTGAATGATGGGGACGCCACTGAATCGAACCTCAATCTCAGAGACCTTTAGCATACTTCTCTCCAAGATAAGCCTTGATCACCCGTTCATTCTTCACGATGTCTGTTGGCAACCCTTCGGCAATTTTTTCACCACTGTCAAGAACGATCACCCGCTGCGAGATGGGCATAACCACTTCCATGATATGTTCGATGAGAATAAGGGTAATCTTCTTCTCCGCATGTATCCTCTTTATGGCGTTCACCAACTCCTCTGTCTCTCTTGGATTAAGGCCGGAGGCAACCTCATCGAGCATCAGAAGTTCTGGTTTGGTAGCGAGGGCTCTTGCCAATCCAACTTTCTTCTGACTGGCAATGGGAAGCTCGTTCAGGTGATACTGTTTGACTTCACCAAGGCCCAAAAACGCCAGGATTTCAGCGGCCTCTTTTTGGGCAGTAGAACGGTCATCCGTTCTGCAGAAGGCGCCTATCATCACGTTTTCAAGGACGTTCATACCCGTAGTGACTTTCATAAGCTGGAAGGTCCGGCCAATCCCTTCCCGGTTCGTCATAAAGGGCTTAAATCCCGTGATGTCCTTTCCTTTGAAAATCACCTTCCCAGAGCCGGGCTTATGATAGCCGACAATGCAGTTAAAGAGAGTTGTCTTGCCAGCGCCATTCGGTCCGATCAACCCGATAATCTCTCCCTGATCAATATGGAAAGAGACACGGTTATTGGCAATCAGCCCACCGAAATCCTTGACGAGATCAACCACTTTAAGAAACGTCAATTCTGTGCACCTTTTCTTCGGAACTGCTCAATAATTCCCCATATCCCACGCGGTTGATAGGCAGAGACGACCATGATGAGCGCAGAGTAGATCATAAAGTCGAGACCCACCAAGCCCTTATGGCCCCCCAGCCAGCTGCCAAGAAATCGGTCAAGTGGGACAAGAAACGCAGCGCCAATGATGGGTCCCCATAAGGAACCTGCTCCTCCGAGCATGGCCATCAAGGCAATCTTTATTGATAGATCGAGGTCCATGACCGAATAGGGATCAATATAGAAGTTATAAACGGTCAGGAACCCTCCTCCCACAGCCACAAAGGCTGAAGCAATTGAATAGGCCTTGATCTTACACCAGCGGGCATCGATACCAAGGCTCTCTGCTGCCTCCTCATCATCTTTGATCATCCTGAGTTGATAACCCAGTTTCGACTTGCGGAACCAATTCATGTAAAGAACAGCTACAAAAAAGAAGATCATGATGAAATAATAGTAGTAGGTATCTGACTTAAACTGCATGTAGAGAAAATCAGGTTGCTCACGGATGGGAAGTTCGATTCCTTTTGCTGCACCGACCAGTTTCCAGTTGATGAAGACATCCTGCAAAACCAGGGAGGTGCAGATGGTAGCAATGGCGAAGTAATGGCCTTTCAGCCTGAAGAGGGGGTAACCGATGATGAATGAATAGCCTATGGCGATGAGCACACCCATCGGCATGGAGACCCAGAAAGGTATGTTCCACCAGACCATCATCAAGGCCACCGTGTAGGCTCCAATGCCTACATACTGAGCCTTTCCAAGTTCCACCTGGCCCCCGTAGCCACCGATCGTATTCCATCCCATTCCGAAAAGAGAAAAGAGAAGGAATTGGATCAAGACGACCTTTACAAACGATCCGGCTCCAAGCCATGGAAAGATGAGCAAAAAGAGCGTGAACAGACCAAAGACGATTCGCTCGGTCTTTGAAAAATCTCGGAAATCAACCGCGTCCTTCAATGTTTCCATCCAAAGAGTCCCTGGGGTCTCAAAACAACGATGACGAAGTATGCAAAATAGACCACGGTGAATTTGAAGTGGGGGCCAAGAAAATCGGATCCGACCAGGTGACCAAAAATTGGGAATAACATTTCAATGATGCCGATGAGGACTCCGGCAAAGAAGGCTCCTTTGATACTTCCAAATCCACCCAGAGCCACCGAGGCAAAAGCAATCATAACGAAGAGGAGTCCTATCGTGGGATAAACATACCAGAAATTAACAAGCAGCCCTCCGGCAACACCGACCGTTCCGCCGCCAATCGCCCAGGCAAGAGCATTCATCCGATCGGTCTTAATGCCCATGTAAGAAGCTGCTTCTTTGTTTAAGGCCGTTGCCCTCAGGGCCTTGCCCAATTTGGTTCGATGTAGAAGATTATATACAAGAAAAAATGCCAGGAGGCTCAAAATGGCTGCGGAGAGTTTGGTCCAATCGAGGTTAAAGGGACCCACCGAGAGGCTTTTTCCCACAAGTAATCCCTTCTGGACGATCCGGTAATCCGTTCCCCAGATAAACATGGCCAGATATCGCAAAAAGAGCATCAGGCCAAAGGTCCCAAAGAGCTGGGCAATCATCGGCCCGCGGAGCAGGTATTTCACCAGGCAGTAATAGGATGCCAATCCAAGGAGCATTCCCACGACCGCAGAGGCTGGAAGGGTAATCAGGGGATCAATCTGGAGAAGCAGGCTTGTCCAGTAGGCCGTGTACATACCGATCATCAGAAATTCGCCATGGGCAAAGTTAACGATGTCCATCACGCCAAAGATGATGGTCAGGCCAAGGGCGACCAGGGCAAAGAGAAGGCCCATCAGGATTCCTTGAAGAATCGCATCGATGACGATCATGGATACCTGCTTCTATTGAAGATATGTAGGGTAGGAGCTCATGGAGCTCCTGCCCTGTATGTTTATTTCCATCCCGGGAAGGGGTAGGTCATGTTTGCTGTAGCAAGATCAAAGGGATAGATGATCTCGAGATCGATCTTCCCCTCCTTGGTCAACTGATACTGTCCGATCAGACCTCTGCCCAGCACGTTCTGGCCTGTGGCGTCAAATTTGACACCTTCCCAGGGCATGACCAATTCATAGCCGGGGATGTTGATTTCATTACAGGCTTTCTGAATCGCTTTCGGATCGGTTGATCCGGCTCGATTCAACACATAGGCCCAGGTCTGAACACCCACGACAGACCGACCGGTTGCACCGGTCAGATCATCCCCATATTTCTTTTTATAGAGATCATTCACTTGACCGGCAATCTTTTTAACTTTTGCAATTTTGGCAATGAAGACGGTTCGGGTCAGGACACCATTGGTATCAGCCCCGAGTGTTTTTGGAAAATCGGCCATCTCAAAACCAGCATTTTGGCCCCAGAGAAAACGGGGTGAGGCTTTCATTCCCTTCAGGGTTCGGATCATGAGAATGGAGTCCGAGAGATAAGAAGCAAAGAGCATGCAATCCGCCTTGGCCGCAACCAGGGTCTGGGCTTCAGAGGTTAGGTCAGGTGCCTTGGAATCATAAAGGATACCCTTGGTAATACTGAACCCGTACTCTTTGGCAAAGGTCTCTAGCGACTTGGCAACACTGGATCCCCATTCGGTATTCTCACAGGCGTAGACCAGATTTTTGATTTGGTCCTTGGGGACAGCTTTCACTCCTTTGACCTTTCCTTCAGTCAATCCCTTCAGAAGCTCGAAAAGGTCTTTGTTAAAAATTTCATCGTGGGGAGTTGTGCGCCAGAACCATTTGAAGCCTCTCCTCGTTAAATCTGGAGAGGTGGAGGAATCGTTGATCATTGGGACCCCATATCGTTCAGCCACAGCGCTTACGGTCTTTGTTACAGAGCTCTGATAGGCGCCCATCAAACCAGCGACCTTATCGTCCTCAATCAGCCGTTTTGCAAGGTCTGCCCCACGGTCCGGTTCTCCGCGGTGATCAGCAAAGATCAGCTTGATTTTAGCTCCACCCAGGTTCGGTATCCCTCCCCAGGTTGCCATAACCATTTCGACAGCAGGATTCTTATTATTGACCAGATCTGCCGTCAATTCTGCAGCCCTCTGAAGGTCCCTCCCAATCGTTGCCGCTGCTCCAGACAGGGGATAGAGGACACCGATTTTGATCTCCTTTTCAGCAGCAGACAGTGTGGATGAGATCAAAAAGACCGATAAAATCCATACCAAAGAAAAAAGGACACACTTTGAATTTCTCATCATCATACCCTCCTTATGGAATATTCAACAAAGCTTGTTCAATTCATCACCTCCCTTTCGTTAAGGTAAACTTTCCGTATGAAACGAATATCTACTGTACTGTTTAACACCAATGATGTCAATAGAAGATTTTTTCTTTAAAGATTTCGTATTTTACCTTAATTGCTGACCTTTTTAATTAGCGTCTATTTGCTTTGAGGGATTAGATTCTTCCATTATTCGATGGGAAGGGATGCCGCCTTCATGGGTAGCACTTGAAGAACTTGGCAACAGGCAGAAAATACGGCTCGACCCAAAGTCGTCGTAGCACTTTTAAAAGAGGCGTTAGGGGAAATTGGAAAGGATGTAATCTCTGTCTTTTTTTGCAAAGGTAAGTCGTTGGGCTTTGTGACAATTAGCGGATCAATTCTTTCAATTCCGAGCTTTTACGCCGGAACCCAATTTGGCATCCAAAAGGATAAACCTTCATCATTAAGAGACTCTCTTTCAATTTTCTCAAAAGCGCATTCGACTGCGGACCGGATCTCTTCCAAATCGAAAGGCTTCATTGCATGATAGAAAACTCCAGCTCCCCGGAGGCGTTTCGCTGACCCGAGAGATTCTTCTGAAGAGATGACAATTACCTGAACCTTCGGATTCTTCTTCAATAAAGGAACCAGATCGCAGGCTCTTACCCCTTCAATCTGATCGTCAAGGAGGACTACTCGAATAGTTCCCTTTCTAACTTTTCGAAGGATTTCACTCACGATCCTTGCTGTCTCAACTCTATATCCAAGATCATGAAAAAAGGTTGCAAGCAATCTATTCCCTATATCATCCGGATAAGCAATGAGGATTGTCTTCGATTTCATACTCATATCCCCCTTCTATTTACCCTAAGCCGTTTGAATGGGCACTTCTGTCTTTCTGAAAGAAGAGAAGGATGTCCCGATCATTACAGAGATTAGAACTCCTGCAGGGATCAACTGACCCAATACCAGGATGACCCCAAAGGTTAAAAAGAAGCTTAATCCCAGCAGGCCTATTCCTTTCACCCCTCCCTTGTAGGCGATCCCAACAGAGGTCAGGGCAACTGAAAATATGAACACGAGAGTCAGAATTATTAATATTTTCTTCATTTTCTCTGGCATTGTAATCATCTCCTCTCTTTTGTGGTTTAATTCTTACTCTTAACTGCTACAGGCTCAGCCCCTGGCATAAAGGCTTCCTCTTCTATTTTCTTCCCCTTCTTGAAGACCATCGTTGTTGCAGTACCGATAAAGCTGAAGAAGAGAATCGCTGCTGGAATCAGCTGAAGGAGTACAATCAAAGCTCCAATGATGATAAAAACCCAGAGAGCTGTTCCGGCTTCCTTCAGGCTAAATGTCTTTGCAAATGCCGGTGAGGCTATCAGCATCAACAACCCAACCATTAACCCGATCCTTATCTCTCTCATTTTCTTTTCCATTTTGATTTCCTCCTTTTTTTGATGTTCACCCTTTAACAATGCATTTGCTATGCCAAAAAATACTTAATTATGTAACCGTTTGATATTGCTTAATTTATAACGATTTTTCTTAGTACGAATGGATAGGGAAGTAGATATTTTAAATGTTCATTTCTTATGCAAGTCGTCGTGCTAATTTTATAACTATTTAATATAATTGTGTTAACTAAAAATTAAAATTTTATACTTAAAGCCTATAATAGATAAAAAAAATATACATTTCGAGGATTTTTTTGGTAGAAAAAACCTGGCTTTGCTATTAGCAAGCCACTGTTGCTGTAGTAATCTGACCTTTCCGGGTTCTATATCCGGGTGTCTGGATGCTAATGTTTCACTGTCTTATGGTGGGTCTTTTTGATGTGGTTTCTGCTTCTTAACCGGGGAGCATAGATGCCTGGTTTAAAGCCCCAACAAATTTCCGTGGGCCCTGAGCCAATGTCGATGTTTTTTGTAGTCGGGGATAACAGCCTCCAAGTGGCTCCAGAACCTCTTGGAATGGTTTTTCTCTTTGATATGGACAAGCTCATGAATCAGTACGTAATCAAGGACGTTCAAAGGGGCCATGATGATTCTCCAACTAAAACATAGATTATTATCTCGAGAGCAGGACCCCCAACGGGATTTGGCGCTTGTTATCTTCATCCCTCTGGGAAACAGTTGAAGCCTGT
>DATIGG010000608.1:0-5339 GCA_035454825.1 Thermodesulfobacteriota bacterium
ATTGCTACAAGGGCGACGGAAAGAACGCCGGATGTCCGATGGGTCTCTTCCCTGTTTCGATCACCAGTAATCAATTCTGCAAAATGTGCGGCACCTGCGTTCGTAATTGTCAATATAAATCGATTCATCTTGACCTCCGCTGGCCTGGCGCTGAAATATGGGAGAACAAGGAGCCAAACATAGTGACCTCGGTCGCCATCCTTGCTCTTCTCGGTGCCGTCTATCCCCTGATCCTTCATCACAACCACAAGATTCCCGGAGACTCGTGGTTTCTTTTCACCCTTTGGTTTGTATCATCCGTGGCCTTTTCCCTTGCCCTTTTCATCGGAGCATCCTTTGCGAAAGGCCGTAAATCTTTCAGAAACATCGTCAGTTCCTACGGCTTCACCTACCTGCCACTTGCTTTTGCTGGCCACATCGCCTTTCAGGTCCCATTCATGGAGGAAGGTTTGAGGTGGATCGCCGGGAGCACCATGGGAGGCGGATCCCATGAATCCATCCCACTCCTTGTCCAGCGATTCTTAATAGGGGTCGGCTCCCTCTGGAGCCTGCGGATACTGACGAAACTCTTCAAAAGAGAAGACTGGCTCATCACGGTAGCCCATGGAATGCTCATCTTATTTTTTGCTGTTTTGCTCCTCCTTGCACTTGGAGTTTGAAAGCGGCCACGATATTCTTTCCATTCTTCGCCCATAACTTCTCCTCTTTTTTGTCCTCCCAAGTAACAGATACTATAGACTATAGACCCCACGAAGAGGTCAAGTACTTCTTGGTTGATTAACGGAATCCAGACACTGGACTTCGGATTTTGAACACGAGGCTTCAGTCTAATGCCCCACGCCCGGAGGGCGTCCCCGAACCATGAAAATTGATACCTCCCCACTATTCCCCCCTTAATTTAAGGGGGGATGAAGGGGGGTTAGAGTTGCGGTTACGAAGCCCGTTTCTTTTAGTGTCAAAGGGTTACGTCAAGTTCGTAGGACCAATCCCGCCTATAGCGGGTAACCGAATGACGATACGGGCATCGTTACCACTACCGTTGGACGGAAGCTATTTTCTAACTAATGTCTGAGGTCTATGGTCTCACTGTCTGATTCAGGGTTGACATCCCAACATAAATTTCTTATAAATTTTCAACTTCTCGGGCCACTCAATTTAAACAAAAATCCTCTTTTAAGGCCGAATTCAGATGAAACAATTTAAGGTGATCTTTCAACCATCCGGAAGAAGAGGTGAGATTGAAGAAGGAAAAACGATCCTTGAAGCCTCGCGGGAATTGGGGGCTGGGATCGAATCGCTCTGTGGAGGGCAGAGGGCCTGCGGAAAATGCAAGATTAAATTGGAGGAGGGGAAAATTTCCCCCTTCAGCGAGGAAGAAGAGCGTTTTATCAGCGAATCAGAAAAGAGAGATGGATTTAGGCTCGCGTGTGCGGCCGAGATCAGAGGAGATGTCCTCATCTTCATTCCGGAGGAGAGCCGTGCTGAAGAACAGGTTGTTCGAAAAGCTGCCACCGAGAGGACGATTGAACTCAATCCTGCCATCCGTCTCTTTCCTGTCAAACTTCGACCGCCCTCCTTTCATGACCCCCTGGGAGATTTTGAACGTCTTAAAAACGCCCTCCATGAAAACTATCAACTCTCTTCTCTCCATATTGACTACCCTGCCCTTTTGAAACTTCCCCGGACTCTCCGCAAGGGAAACTGGGAGGTCACGGTTGTAACATGGATGGAAAGGGAAGTCATCGACGTCAAGCCGGGAAAGATCGAGGATTCCTATGGTCTGGCCATCGATGTGGGAACGACCACGGTTGCCGGATACCTCTGTAACCTCCAAACCGGAAAGCTCATTTCGACTCATTCGATGATGAATCCACAGGTCGCCTTTGGCGAGGATGTGATGTCAAGAATCACCTTTGTGATGACCCATCCAGAGGACGGCCTCGAAAAGATGCACCAGTTGATCATCGATGGCCTCAACGAGATGGTTGATCAGATTGCTCAATCGACCCGTCTCCATCCAGAGGATATTCTTGAGGTGACGGTGGTTGGCAATACGGCAATGCACCACCTCCTTTTGAAGATTAATCCGGAATACATCGGCGTCGCGCCTTTCCCTCCTGCCCTTCATCAGTCGATCAATGTCAAAGCAAGGGATTTGGGAATCAAGGTGCATCCCTCTGCCTATGTCCATGTCCTTCCGATTGAAGCCGGATTTGTCGGAGCGGATAATGTGGGAGTCCTCATCGCTGAAGAACCCTATAACCAGGATAAAAAGGTGCTCCTCATCGACATTGGAACAAATGGAGAACTGGTCATGGGAAACCGACATCTCCTGATCTCCTCTTCCTGTGCCACCGGACCAGCCCTGGAAGGGGCCCATGTCAAATTCGGGATGAGGGCCGCCCCTGGAGCGATCGAAAGGATCCGAATCCATCCGGAGACCCTTGATGTCGATTTTAAGGTCATTGGACAGAAGCAATGGAATTCGGAGTTAAAGGTAACAACAGCCAAGGGGATCTGCGGCTCAGGGATCATTGACGGGATGGCAGAACTCTTTCGAGCTGGAATCATCGATAAAAGTGGTCGCTTCAACAAGAACATCCCCTCCCCTCGATTCCGGCTCTCTAATGAGAGACCAGAATTTGTGATCGCCTGGAAGGATCAAACCTCCATCGGAAAGGAGATCACCATCACCCAGCAGGATGTGAGAAGTGTCCAACTGGCAAAGGGGGCCCTTTACACAGGGGCAAAACTGATGATGAAGCGGCTGGGTATCGAGACGTTGGACAAAGTCGTCCTGGCAGGGGCATTTGGAAGTTTCATCGATCCTGAAGAAGCCATGGTACTGGGAATGTTTCCTGACTGCGATCTTGACAACGTCTATGCCGTGGGCAATGCAGCCGGCGATGGGGCAAGGATCGCCCTTCTGAACAGGAATAAGCGTACAGAAGCTGATGAGATTGCCCAAAAAGTGGAATACGTTGAATTGACGATTGAGGCCGATTTTCAGAATCAATTTATGGAAGCGATGCAGATCCCCCATATGAGTGATTCCTTTCCTCACCTGAAGGGTATCGTGCCAGACAGAATCCTCAAACAATGACGAAGAGTAGGATTCAATGGGTCAAGGATTCAGGTGAAATCTTGAGAATCATGGAAAGTGGCAAGAGTAACTCCTCCCTTCCCCCTCTTAAACTAAGAGGGGGTGAGGGGGAGTTAAGAGGGGGAAGGAGGGCCTTAAGGTTGTAGGGTGCGTTCCCTGAACGCACTGTCTACCGGCCTGCTCGGGGAGCAGGCCCTACAAAATACATCAGAACATATGGACAATTTTTTTCGTTGATGTGCTAAGCGCTACACGCCCTCAACCCTTGAATCCTGGAATCCTCGAACCCTTTCTTTAATTTTATGAGCAGTTACCTCATCATTGGATGTGGC
This sequence comes from Thermodesulfobacteriota bacterium, assembly GCA_035454825.1. Lineage (GTDB taxonomy): Bacteria > Desulfobacterota > BSN033 > BSN033 > UBA1163 > DATIGG01. Next base: position 3,436 of record DATIGG010000608.1, read on the forward strand.
CATTTTGGAAGCCAGGCGGTTCTAAAACTCCTCCAGAAAGATCTCCATGCAAGGATCACGGTGGTCGATCAAGATCGAACGCATCTTGAAAAGATTTCTAAACTTCCCATTGAAACCATCGTTTCTAATGGTCGAATTTTTCTTGACCAATTTCCTTCTCAAACCGGTTCCGTTGATTACATCGTTCCAGCCGTTCCTTACCATCTGGCCTTCGAATTTATCCTCTCCCGGCTAAAACCCCTTGGAGCCAGAAGAACGAAGATCCCTCTCCTGGAGGAGCTTCCAAATCCGATGATGGGCAAGACAGGTGATCTCTACACAAGTCTTGCCAGTTTCTTGTGTCCGGAGGACTGTCCTGAGCCTGCTCAATACTGCACGGCAACAGGGGAAAAAAGGGCAAAACCTCTCTTCAAAATGTTGATGAACTTAAAGGGTCCTTTCGATCCAGTGGTGATACGGAGTCAGCAATTAGGATTGGGAGTGGGAGGGTATCGGCCACAAGTCTTGACAAACCTGATCGAGACAATCAAGAAGAGGAGGGGATTGAACCGCCCCTTCTTAATCAGCACTGCTTGCCGATGCCACGGTGTAATCTCAGCCTTATCGTTCTGAAGAGTATTGCCTTCAACCTAACTCTCTCCCGCACGGGCATAAGAGCTAACCTAAGAGGACGATGGGTACGTTATTCGTCATTCCGGCGAAAGCCGGAATCCAGGAAGATGGCAGTGAATAAACAACCCTCAGTATACATTTTAGCAAGCAAAAGAAATGGCACCCTCTATGTTGGTGTGACTTCAGACCTCGTCAAGAGGGTATGGGAGCACAAAAACAACATGGTGGAAGGATTTACCAAACGCTATGGTATTCATCAACTGGTTTGGTATGAAGTGCACGAGGGCATGGAATCCGCCATTGAGCGGGAGAAGCAATTGAAAGAATGGAAGCGAAAGTGGAAACTGGAATTGATTGAGAGTAATAATCCGAGCTGGCAGGATTTGTATCATACGATTGTTTGACTGGATTCCGGCTTTCGCCGGAATGACGCTACGACTAAGTTAGCGCTTATGCCCCGGGGAGAAAGGGGACATGACTTACGGGGAGATGAATAATGGAAAACCAACAGCAAACCGATAGAGAATTATTGATTCGATGGATTGTCGATGCTTTTCGTCGGACCCTTGTCCATTACGGTTATTGGTTTAGAGAGGTGGAGCACCAGTTTGGGAAGGAGGCGGCCTTTGAAATTGAAAAGGAGGCAGGAGATTCCGGTTTTTCGATCCAGTTGGATCGGATTGCAAAATTTTTCAACATTGAATTAAGAAACGGTGTCCCGGCAGTACTCTACCAGATGGAAACCTCCCAATTAGAAGACCTCTTAAGGCTTCTCTGCATCAACTGGCTGGCCAACGACGGGATCTGGTTCCAGGCTGTTGAAAACAAAATTGGAATGTTTGATGCGAAACGATGCAATGATACGTGCTGGACCCGCTTCTCACCCTATGAGGCCTACCGTATCAAAACCCTGTTGGACCTGCCGCGACAGGGAGGCTTACAGGACCTGAAAAAGGCCCTCCAATTTCGCCTCTATTCCAGGATTAACCTCCAGGAGATCGTCGAAGAGAAACCGGATTCCTTCGTTTTTCGCATGGTGGAATGCCGGGTCCAGACGGCCCGGAGGCGAAAAGGATTGGAGGACTACCCCTGTAAATCAGGAGGCATGGTAGAATACCGGACCTTCGCTGAAACCATCGGGTCCCGCATCCAAACGGAATGTGTGGGATGTCCTCCTGACCCATCCCAAGAAGGCTGGTGCTGTGCCTGGAGGTTTCGACTGGCAAATTGAGAACCGTGCGCAAACTGGAATAATACCCCCCTCTATTCCCCCCTTAACTTAAGGGGGGATG
>DATIGG010000609.1:0-12577 GCA_035454825.1 Thermodesulfobacteriota bacterium
GTTTGCCAAGTCATTCTTCTCTAGCTCGAAGGTTGTGCTTTCTCATAAGAGCTTGGAAATTGGGTCGAAGCATCCCAACTTCCTCAGATGCCCGTGTCACATTCCAGCCATTCCTCTCCAGAGCACTGACGACAAACGCCCTTTCAATGTCTTCGACAGACTTTTCCCGTAAGTGCTTTTTCAGCTCTTTCAGTTCCTCACTCGTTAAAGGAACCTGAATCTCGATTCTCTCTTTTTCCTCTCCTTTCGGAAGAATGAGATGATCCGGCCGAACCATCTCCTCATCCACCATAACGACGCTCCGTTCGATCACATTCTCCAGTTCTCGCACATTTCCCGGCCAAAGGTACTTCATGAGTCTTTCCATGGCCTCAGGAGTGAATCCCTTGATCGCCTTACCCATCTCTTCCGAATATTTTTTCAGAAAATGGGAGGCCAGCAGGGGAATATCTTCCTGCCGTTCCTTGAGCGGAGGAAGGTAGATGGGAACAATATTAAGACGATAATAGAGGTCCTCCCGAAAGGTCTCCTCTTTAATCATTTTTTCGAGATTCTTATTGGTGGCAGCGATGAGCCGGATGTCGACTTTTTTGACCTTGGTCCCCCCCACCGGTGTAAACTCTCTTTCCTGTAAGACCCTTAGAAGCTTTGCCTGAATGGCCAGACTGATGTTTCCCACCTCATCAAGAAAGACCGTTCCCCCATCAGCGATTTCGAAAAGGCCGGGCTTGGTGGTCACCGCTCCAGTAAAAGATCCCCTGACATGGCCAAACAGTTCACTCTCAAGAAGATTCTCCGAAAGAACAGCGCAGTCTACGGGAACGAACTGTTTCTCGCGCCTCGGACTGTTAAAATGGATGGCCCGAGCAATCAGCTCCTTCCCCGTTCCACTCTGACCATAGATCAGAACCGTACTGTCTGTGGGAGCCACTTTCGAAATAATCCGGTAGATCTCTTGCATCTTTTTGCTTTTGCCCACGATATTATGAAACGCATATTTCTCACTCAACTCCTGACGCAAATAGATATTCTCGATCTGCAGAGCCCGCTTCTCAAGCGCCTTCTTTACAACGACGGAAACCTCGTCAGGAGTAAAAGGCTTCGGAACATAGTCAAAGGCTCCCAATTTCATTGCTTCGATTGCTGTCTCGACCGTCGAAAAACCCGTAATCATGATAACGATGGTGTCAGGATACTCTTTACGGAAATGCTTCAGAACATCCATGCCATCGATCATCGGCATCTTGAGATCGGTAATGACGATGTCAAAGGGGTTTTCTTTCATCTTTTCAAAGGCTTCTTGCCCGCTCAGGGCAATTTCGACCTCATACCCCTCCTCTTCAAGGATTCGCTGGCAACTCTCGCAAACGATCCGCTCGTCATCAACGACCAATATCCTCGGGTTGTACACTTCTTCTTCCCCCTTATCTCATCTCAGTTTTTTATCCTACCATAAAGCAGGTTGCTCTTTCAATTATCTTTTGAATCTGACCTGCAATTCAGACACTGGACTTCAGGCATTAGACATCAGACTTTTCTGAATGGAAAATTAACCGTTACCTCTCCCGATTCTCTTTTTTCAGTCTACTGTCTGAGGTCTGTAGTCTTACCGTCTGAATCACAATGTCTCTACCCGCTTACCCGCCTGTCGTTCTCAGACTTGTCAGTCAGGAGTCGAGTAAAGTCTCTTCTCGATATCACCCAACTCCCAGAGGACACTGTCTCCTTTCTCTCGAGCGGTTCGATCCAGATAGTAGGCCCGGATCCCTAAGGTCCGAGGAATAAGATAATCAAACTCATAATGGTCTCCTACGTGGAGCAGTTCCTCCGGAAGAACCTTCAGAATTTCACAAATGCGTCGATAAAAACAGGGGGTCTTTTTCACCTCCTGAAAGTCCGAGGTCGCTGAAAAGATCCAGTTAAAATATCGGCCAAGACCCGTGGCCTCCATCTCGACATCGATAAATTCCCTTCCTGCATTGGAGGTAAGGATTAACGGGAATTTATCCTTTAAGCGGTCCATGAGGCAGTTGACGTCGGGATAGACATTGATCTTATCAATATATTGTTCCAGCAGGGTCTTCCAGCCTGTCTCCAACTGGAAGAATCGAACCCAATATTTGATGTCATACCACTCGATTGCGCCCTCTCCGATCTTCTTGTATTCATCTATGACAAAGGCCTTTGCCTCATCGAAGGAGAGTCCTGTTTTCTCTGAATAAAGCGTGGGAATCCCGTGATGCCATACCCAGTCCGTGTACCCGGACCCAATCAACGTCCCATCCATGTCAAAAGAGATCATTTGGATCATCTCTCGCCTCGCATTTCCGTTACGGCCCGATATCTACCCGCAGGGACGGGGTGGTCTCTCCGGAGAAAACTTGAAGCGGCACATTTGAGCGATGAGCCATGGGGCAAATGTCCTTAAAACGGCCTATTCACCACCATTCTCGGGTTCCCCCACCTCAGATAACCCGCGTTTCAAGGTTTCGGAGGGGAGACTGCCCTGTTCCTGTCCAAAGACCGAGGGATTACCTCGCCCCTAAATTTTCTCAAGGATAATATCATCGGCCGTCCTAACCTCCTTTTCAAGGTCCACAATGGCGACATGGCGATCCGGCACATAAGCGTAAGAAGTGAGGATCGTGACACACCTCCTCTTGAACATAAAGAGCGGCGCATAAGGCTGATGGGAACGGATAAGGACACGCTTCTTGTATCGTTCCATCATTCGATCAAAGTACTTTTGTCCGAATTGAATCCTGCCTCCCCAATCTCCCAAGATTTCATTCTCCCTCTCAACAAAATCTCCCCAGACGATTCTATCCCACTGGTCGTCTCCCCATTCGATCTCATTGACCTCCTCCAAGGCGTCTAATTCGGGCAACCCGCCATGGAGGGCTATGACACCGTTGATTGAGGTAGCGGCCAAAGGAAACTTAGAGAAAAGCAGGCCGTAGGCTTCTTTCTCCTCATCCGAAAGGGACTCCCAGAAATTGGCAGGAGAGAAGGGTTTCGGCAAATATCCCTCGTGATTTCCTGCTAAAAGGTAGATTCTCTCAGGATGTTTCCATTTCGTTTGGAGCAGTGCGTCAAGATTCTCTCTTGAAAAGTCCCCTCGATCCACATAATCTCCCAGGAAAAGCAGGGTGTTTGTTCCCCTTAGAAAACGGGAGATGACCCGTTCGCTGGCGTCCAGATCTCCATGGGTATCTCCCACAAAGACCACTTTCCCGTCAGAAGGAAGTTCGACTAATCTCGTCTCCTTTTCAAAAATACCGGTCACTTCTCGAATCAGTTCTCTCCTCTTCACGCCTATCCTTGTTCACTCGCCACTTTTATATGGACTTTCCGGGTTCGAGGACCATCAAATTCACATAAAAAAATCCCCTGCCAGGTTCCAAGAACCAATTCCCCGGATTCGACCAAAACAGTCTGAGAACACCCTATGAGAGTGCTTTTGATATGAGCCGGTGAGTTTCCCTCGAGATGTTGATAGGGGCCGTCAAAGGGAATGATTTTATCGAGCGACCTCATGATATCCTCGAGCACGCTTGGATCTGCATTCTCATTAATGGTGACGGCTGCAGTCGTATGAGGAATAAAGACAAAACAGACTCCTTCTTTTACTCCTGATTTTCGAACAGCCTCTTGAACAGAGCGTTTGATATCTACGAGATCGGTTCTTCTCGAAGTCTTCACCTGAAACGTCTGGATCATCTCTATCTCCACTCCTTTCGGTAGCATCCCAAGGGTGATCAATCTTCATATCATATCCCTTCAAGAATCTCAATAAATTCAAATTGAAACAATATATCTATTGACTCCCGTGTCACAATCCTGTAAATTCCCATCGAGCCCCACGGGAGATCGTTGTACCTCAATTTACACCTGTACAGGGTGAGATCCCCGGTCAGGGCCGTGCTCCTTTGCCGTCGGAATTAACCGGAGGAGACGGAAAACTGAAGGATGATCATGAAAGCAGCCTTTCGAATGTGGAACAATACCCGGATGATCATTCTCGCGGCGGTCTGTTCTGCCATCTACGGAGCGGCGCTCATTGCATTCAAGACCGCCGTTCCTCTCATCCCGGGCATTACTGAAGTACGCGTTGCAAATATTTTTCCTATGGTATTCGGTCTCCTTTTCGGCCCGGCAGGCGCATGGGGAACCGCCATCGGTAATCTCATTGGCGATCTCTTTGGAGGAACCCTTGGACCGGGTTCACTGGGCGGTTTTTTCGGAAATTTTCTTCTGGGCTATCTTCCTTATACCTTATGGTCCACCCTCCTTCCCTTGCCCGGAAGATCACGGGAATGGAAATCCGGAAGCTGGCGGAGCTGGATTAATTATATACTTATAGCCTTCATCTCCAGCGCTGCCTGCGCCGTCGTCATCAGCATATGGATCGATACTCTGGGAATCATTCCATACACTGTTCTAACTAAAATCATAACATTCAATAATACCTTTGCCAGCTTCATCGGCATCCTTCTCCTCGTTTCCGTCTTCAATGTCACCAAAGAGCAACTCGGTCTCTTCTGGGCGGATGTGATGGATGAGAAAGATATCCGGCCTTCTCCAGTGGCCTTGATTGGGGCTTGGATCGTTACAGTGGCTTCCATCTTAGGTCTAATCGGGAGCACGATCACCAGCTTTCCTCCAACAACGATCGGCTGGATCTGCGCCTTTGCCATCATCTTTGGGAGCCTTTTATTATAGATGGGCACTGCCATTTCAATCGAAAATCTCACGTTTACCTACCGCAATGGTAAAAGCCCTGCCCTTAAAAGTATTCAGAGCCATGTGGAAGACGGAACCTTTGTCGTGGTGATGGGGCATGGAGGGTCGGGCAAATCAACCCTGTGCTGCAGCCTCAATGGCCTTGTGCCGAGGTTTTTCCGGGGAGATTATCATGGCCGGGTTCTGGCAAAAGGGCAAGAGGCAGCACAACAGAAGGCCCATGAGATGTCGCGCCTCGTTGGACTCATCCTCCAGGACTTCGAGGCCCAGCTCTTCTCAACCAATGTGGAACTGGAGATGGCCTTTGGACCGGAAAACCACTGTTTGTCCCGGACAGAGATTGAACGCCGCATCGAGCGCTATTTAACCTTTGTTGGTTTAGAAAAACTCCGCCATCGTGAACCTGCCACTCTCTCCGGCGGACAGAAGCAACGCCTCGCCATCGGCTCCGTGTTGACGCTGGAGCCCGAGATACTCGTCATGGATGAGCCTATGACCGATCTCGATCCGCAGGGTCGAGAAGAAGTTCTCTCTTTAGCAAGCACCTTGCAGGCAGAAGGACGGACGCTCCTGATCGTCGATCACGAACCGGAAACTGCCGCAAATGCTGACCAGGTCTGGCTCATGAAAGAGAGCCAAATGGTAGCCCAGGGCCCACCTTCTGAGATTCTGATGAATCTCCCTCTCATGGAGTCCTGTGGTGTAAAGTCCCATCCCCTGGTTGAATTATTCCAATCCATGCGCTGGCCGGGAAGGCCATTGACTGCGGCGGCTGCTTGTGAACTGATTGAAAAGGATCGCTTAATGAACCGGCAGGAACCGAAAACATCCCCGAAACCCTACAAGGCTACCCGGGGAACTCCGATCCTGAAGGCTGAAGGGTTGAGATATATTTATCCAACTTATTCGGTTGAGGCATTACGGGGAATCGACCTGTCCATCCAGGATGGCGAGTTTGTCGCCATTCTGGGTCAGAATGGCTCTGGCAAGACCACGCTGGCAAAGCACTTCAATGGACTGTTAAAGCCTACATCCGGTCACCTGTGGGTACAGGGGAAGCAAACGACCGAATATCGACACCATGAACTGGCAAGGCTGGTTGGGTATGTGTTTCAGAATCCTGACCACCAGATCTTTGCCAGGACAGTCTATGAGGAGGTCGGTTTCGGATTGAAGACCTTAGGGGAATCCCCAAAACTGATCGAGAGGCGCGTGGAAGAGGCTCTTGAGAATGTGGGATTAGAGGGCTATGAAGACAGGGTGCCTTTTGCCTTGACCAAGGGGGAGCGGCAGCAGGTTGCCGTTGCTTCTGTACTTGCCGCGCAGCCGCAAGCCATCATTCTCGACGAACCAACGACCGGTCTTGATTACCGTCACCAGCAAAGCATGATGGAGATGCTGAGACGCTTAAACCATGCAGGGCATACAGTCATCATCATCACCCATTCCACGGGGGTGGCCGCTGAGTATGCAAACCGCACCCTTGTCATAAGAGGCGGCCTCATCATCTTAGATGGACCGACCCGCTCTGTCTTCCAGGAGGAAACTCGACTTGCAGAGGCTTCGCTCTATCCCCCGGCCCTTGTGAGACTGAGCAACTGGCTGGGAACGCAGGCCCTGACTGTAAAGCAAATGGTGGAGGAGTTAGTAACCCCTCAGAAGTCAAGGTCAGAGAGTCCTTTCTGAGGAGCGGGGTGATCTCTCCGAAGAAACCTTGAAGCGGCACCTTGGATCGAGGAGCCAAGGGGGTGATACCCCAAAAAATGGCCCCTCCAGCACTGCTTGCCGAATACTCTCCTCCCAAAGATCCGCGTTTCAAGGTTTCGGAGGGGAGACCACCCTGCTCCGATCGCGCCCTGAGGGGTCACAGGAGCTAAGAATCTTCGATGAACATCTTTCTCTACCTTGAACGGGATACATGGATCCATCGACTTGACCCACGAACCAAGATCATGGGCGTCCTCATCGGCTTTATGATCTGCCTTTGTTTCAATCACCCCCTTTACATGGCAGCGATCAGTTTCAGCGTCCTGCTGATTGGCCTTTCAGCAAAGGCCATGCCCAATTTCTGGAGACTCCGCATGATTCTTCTCCTGCTCGTTTTATCCGGAGGAGTGTTATGGCCTTTTTTTGTCGAAGGGCGAACCCATCTATGGGGATGGGGTCCCCTCAAAGTAAGCACTGAATCGCTTCTTTTTGGAATCGCCATGGGCCTTCGACTCGCCACATTTGTAGCCATCGGTCTCATCTTTCTTTCAACCACCCGAAATGAAGAACTGACGAACGGCCTTATCCGCATGGGGTTGCCCTACCCTATTGCCTTCGCCTTTTCCACAGCGCTACGGCTGATTCCAACCTTTGCTGGAGCCGGAGTAACCATCGTCCAGGCTCAGATATCGCGCGGGCTCGACCTGGAGTCAGGAAACATTTGGAGTCGTGTCGGCAAATTCATTCCTCTTGCAGTGCCTCTATTCATCTATGCCCTTCGGCACACCAATCTACTCGCCATGGCCTTGGAGTCGAAAGGGTTCAGTCCTGAAGCGAAACGAACCCTTTATTATGAGCCCCGGATGCGCCGGACCGATTATGCTGTTCTTGCCTTGCTCACCATCATTCTCATGGCACTGCTCTATCTGAGACTGGGGCTCCACCTGGGTGTCATCCTGCCAGGCAGATTGTAGATAGGACTTCACCCTGCAAATGTGACCCCTCACCTGTGAAAAAATTGGGAACTGTGCCTCGGCCCACGGAGATGGGCACATTGTCGAAACTTTAGGATGCGGGTCATCAGATGTTGTAGGTAACCTTCCCTCTTGGTCAATCCATGTGATTAAGCAGGCTTAGCCTGTATGGCTCAATTCTGTTGGTTCCGCCCTAATGTTTCTCCAATTCGCCCATCTTCGTGGGCCGGAATAACGCCGATATGGGCAATCAGATTTTTTTCACAGCTTCGCAGTCTTAGGACTGAAACCTTGACCGGAGGATTATTAGAGAACTTGAAGCGAGGGATGTGGCTAAGGGGATTGGAGATGGGGATAGTGGAATAATAGAAAAATGGGGTATAATGAATAGGAAATGGTTCTGAGAATGAAACAAACAAATCAGCGATATTTGACGGCAACCTCTATTATCGATAGCGATCATCAGAGCATTCAGGACTATGCTCACGGAGTAATTGGTAAGAGCACGGATCCTATCGAAATTGCAGTAAAACTCTATCTCGCCGCACGGGACGGCATTCGTTACGACCCCTATACTCCCTTCTACCTGCCTGATCATTATCGTGCCAGCAATGTGCTTTTCCGGGGACGAGGTTTTTGTGTGCCCAAGGCGTCTCTGCTCTGTGCCCTGGGAAGGACCTGTGGGATTCCTTCTCGGGTTGGGTTTGCAACCGTCCGCAATCACCTTGCCACGAAACAGCTCATCGCCTTCATCGGAAGCGATCTCTTCGTCTATCACGGCTTTGTCGAATTCTACCTGGAAGAGAAATGGGTGAAAGCCACGCCGGCCTTCAATATTGAGCTCTGCCAAAAACATCATGTACCTCCGCTTGAATTTAATGGTCGAGAGGATTCCCTTTTCCAGGCTTACAACCTTGAAAATAGGAAATTTATGGAATATGTGGAATTTCATGGAATTGAATCCGATATTCCTGTCGATCGGATCGTCAAATCCTGGATGAAAGCCTACGGGGAGACGCGTGTTAGAGGCTGGATCAAACAATTTGAAGAAACCGAAGGGGAACATTGACAAATAGACCAAAGACATCAGACTAAAGATTTAGAACGTCGAGTCTATAGTCTGGAGTCTAAAGTTTATGGTCCGTTATTTCTTGGTTAATTACTTACACTCACACTGACACTGGCACTTTCATTTTGGCAGGTCCATGAGCCAGACAAGGTTTTATAAAAGCCTGCGTTTTAAGATCAGCATGGGTCTGGTTGGACTCCTCACGCTCACGATGAGCATGCTCTTTGCCATCCAGTATTATCATCACCGCGAGAAGATGATCAATAACCTGCAGGAAAACGTCGGTCCCCACCTTGCTCAAATGATCAATGATGTCTTGAAGAGTTCCATGCTATCCAAGAACCGAAGCGAAATGAAATATATCCTCGAAGTGGTTCATCGATATCCAGATATCAAAAGGATATTCATGCTGAACAAAACTGGCCGGGTTGTTCTCTCCATCAATGACCAAGAGGTCGGGAAAGTCATCGATATCCACGATCCTACCTGTCAAGCATGCCACCACCAAACGAAGGAAGCCCGCGACAAGACCATCATTTATTCTTCCGCTGAAGGAGAAAAGATCGTTCGAACTGTGAACCCCATTTATAACCGCAAGGAATGTTTTTCCTGCCATCCTCCCGGAGAGAAGATCATGGGAGTGCTCGTCACGGATTTTTCTCTGAAAAATATCGAGGCCCAGCTCCGGGCAGAGGTGAAAGAAAACCTTTTCCTTCTGTTTTTTGCCATCGGCATTTCAACCCTGGTCATCGCCATCGCTCTCAACCAGCTCGTGATCAAGAAGATCCATTACTTCGTGGAGGCCACCTCCTTATTCGGTCGGGGCGATTTCAGGAAGGCGATCGACATCAAGGGCGACGATGAGATCAAGCGGCTGGCAGACTCCTTCAATCAGATGGCGAACACATTGATGGAAAAGATGGCGCTCGAACGGAAGTACCTCTCCCAGATCATCGAGGCCCAGGAAAATGAGCGGAGGAGAATCTCCCGGGAACTCCATGATGAATTGGGCCAGGGACTCACTGCCGTCAAATTCAACCTCGACCTGATGGATAAGATCCTTCCTCCGTCATTTCCGATGGTCCGGGAAAGATTAGGAGAGGCGAAATCCCTGTCCAATCAGATGCTGACAGCCATGCGGCAGCTCTCGATGGATCTCAGACCTACCATGCTCGATGATGTCGGCCTGATCCCTACGCTGCGGTGGTATATCCAGAATTTCTCCAGCCGCCTGAATATCCAGTACAGTTTCCAGGCGGTCGGTTTCCAAGAAAAGCTCCCCCACCAAATCGAAACGGCCCTCTACCGCATCATCCAGGAGGCCCTGAACAACGTTGCAAAACATTCCGGAGCCAACCGTGTCGAGATCCACCTTGAGCGGAAAGACTCTCTCATCTCCGCTTCCATCACCGATGATGGGAAGGGGTTCGATTTAGGCAAAGCGCTGAATCCGGAGTCTCCTGAGAGGGGCTTTGGCATCATCGGGATGAGGGAGAGGGTTTCCCTCTTGGGAGGCGAGATCGATATCCAATCGAGGCCGGGGTATGGGACTTTCCTCTACATCGAAGTCCCGTACCCAAAGCCCGGGTAGCCGGGGGCAACCTCCAACCTTTGCCCTCACCCTGACCCTCTCCCCCAAGAGGCTGCGTCGCAATTCGCCGCTCGCCCTTCGACGTGCTCAGGACGAACGGCTAAGTAATTGATTTCTAATCTGCCGTGGTTCGTTCGTGGTGAGCCTGTCGAACCATGAACGGACTTGCGACGCAGCCTCCAAGGGGAGAGGGAAAATAATGTTTGACAAAACGAGGCTCATGGACAGGAGTCAAATATGAAGAAGATACGCGTGTTGATCGCTGAAGATCATACGATTGTCCGTCAGGGACTCTCCGCGTTGCTCAGGGCTGAAGCCGATATCGAAGTCGTCGGGGAAGCCTCGGATGGACTGGAAGCCACGGAGATGGCAAAACAACTGATTCCTGATGTCGTCTTGATGGACATCGCGATGCGGAATTTGAATGGGTTGGATGCCACCCGCAACATTAAGAAACTCTTCCCTTCCATGAAGATTTTGGTTCTCACCATGTATGACAACGAAGAGATTATCTTCCAGATCCTCAAGGCAGGGGCTTCGGGGTATCTCATTAAAGACTCCGCGATGACCGATCTCGTCTCGGCCATTCGAGCAATCTGTCAGGGGGATTCCTATTTGAGTCCCTCCATTTCGAGGAAAGTGATCGAGGAATATATCCGGAAGGCAGAACTGGGAGAGGGAGGCTCCACGGATGATCTCCTTTCCTCACGCGAAAGGGAGATCCTGCAGTTGATTGCGGAAGGAAATTCGATCCCTCAGATCGCCTCACATCTCTGTATCAGCAAGAAGACGGTTGAGGCCCACAAGAACCACATTATGGAAAAGTTGAGTATTCATGATAAGGTCGGCCTAATCAAATATGCAATCCGCATGGGCCTCACCAAACTCTGAAGGATTCCTGACTCGCCTAAATTCCTTCCTTCTGAGGCTCCTCGCATTTGACATCTCCCTCGACCTTCCCCCCCCTTCATTGTAACCCGCTTCCATTCCATCCATAACTTCCCCTCACCCCCTCTTAGTCTAAGAGGGGGAAGGGGGGGAGTTATGCGGGGATGAAAGGGCGGTTAGGTAAAAATCCCCTCAAAATTAGAAGCCTTTTTCTTGAAAAATAGGTGAATTCACCGATAGACAAACCCTCTTTTTAAGTATAAGCTCCCGTCTCAGAAACCATGAAGAAGACAGACAACAAAAAAAGATACGCGATGGCCATCGATCTTCGGAGATGCATCGGTTGTCATAGCTGCTCGGTAGCCTGTAAATCGGAAAACCGCGTTCCCCTTGGGGTGTTTCGCTCCTGGGTGAAGATCATTGAGAAGGGCAGATACCCGAACATCACCCGCCATTTTCTTCCCACTCTCTGTAATCAGTGCGACCACCCCCCCTGCGTGATCAATTGCCCGGTCCAGGCCACCTGGAAACAGGATGACGGGATTGTCATAATTGATGAGCATCGCTGTATTGGCTGTAAATACTGCCTGGCCTCTTGCCCGTACAATGCGCGGTATATCAACCCCCTCATCCCCATTGTCCAGAAGTGCTATTTCTGCCATCACCGGGTCTCCGCGGGCCTGCAACCTGCCTGCGTTGAGGTCTGTCCGGCCAGGGCGCGAATCTTCGGAGATGTAAATAATCCCAACGAAGAGATCACCAAACTGATCTCCAAACACCCTTTCCAGGTACTGAAGCATGAGATGGGGACCTTCCCCCAGGTCTACTATATCGCTGCTGACCTGGATGCCATGGACCCTTTTGCGGGGAAAAGAGATGGAAGTAAACATCATCTATAACGTTGAACACGAAATGTATCTCGGCCTTCCGATCGCCACTTACTTCTACCTGACCGGCCTGAGCGCAGGATCCTTCATCATCTCCACAATGGCCTATGGCTTTGGAATGGTCCGATTTAAACCTCTGGGAAAGATCGGGGTGGTCATGGCCACCCTTCTCTTAATGGCTGCTCCTGTCATCCTGCTCCTCGACCTGGAGCAGCCCTTAAGGTTCTGGCATCTCATCCTCTATTTGAGGATCACTTCCCCGATTACCTGGGGAACCTTTCTCCTCTCACTCTATCCAATGAACTGCATGGTCTATGGGTACTTCATGTTCAAGGGAGACCTCAAGAGGACGAAGATCTTCGGCCTGCTCGGCATTCCTCTGGCCCTCATGGTTCATGGGTACACAGGATTCATCCTCGCTCTTGGAAAGGCCCGGGTCCTGTGGAACACAGCCATTATACCCCCGATCTTTCTTGTCTCGGCCATGGTGTCCGGGCTTGCCCTGATGATTCTCGTCGTGATCGTAAAGGATTTCTTCCTCCAGAGGAACAAGGCACCAGACAGACCTCTCCTTTACGCCCTTGGAAAGTTTCTGGTGGCGAGCATCGTCCTGGACCTGATACTGATTGGTATCGACGTTTCCGTTCTCCTCACCTCCACAACAGAGGCCTATATGGCAGCCCACATGCTTCTAAACGGAGAATTCAGTTTCCTCTTC
>DATIGG010000610.1:0-5429 GCA_035454825.1 Thermodesulfobacteriota bacterium
AGGGAGATGGGGCTGGCCCTCTCTCCTCGGTTGGTATTTCTGCGTCTCCATGACCGTGAATCCTTGAATCTCCCCTCCGACTACTTGTTTGGCCCTTCAGGCTGGTTCGCAGCCCTATTACGGCCTCTGCTGACTTCTGTAAGTCCATTGGGGTCCCTTACGGAACCCTTTGTCTCTTCGAGACAGGCTTACAGATCTCCTCGGGTAAGAATAGTTGCCTTCACCCCACATCCGCCGCATTTACTACGGCATCCCTTGATGGCATGGGCTTCGCTTTGACACGTAAGCTCACCCAGATGCCGCAGCCTTCTATGCGATTCGTGTTCCTCAGATCAGGGCTTTGCCTCCGGCTTCCTTCAGACCTTATCTCACGATAAGCGCCCTTGCCCTTGGCTAACAGTTTCTGCCATCCAACCTGTAAGGGACTTTCACCCTCAAGCCACTATCCATGCCGAGCACACGTAACTATCCTCCGGCATAGCCGGAGGCTTTACGATTGCTGGCCCCTCAAAGGGGCCTGATCGCAATCGGGAAAACAAAATAGAACCCAAGCTCAATCGATCGTAGCAACTTTGATTCTCCGCTCCCAAGTACAGATGTGTGACAGAAATACCTATTCCCGAAAATGTCAAACTCTGTGAGTCCCCCGGCAAAGCCGGGGGTTTACCTAAGGGCTAATTATTTTCCTCAGGGAATGTCGTTCACCTCAATCCCCCTTCAAAAAAGACGCGGGACGAACCGTTATTTGACGG
This sequence comes from Thermodesulfobacteriota bacterium, assembly GCA_035454825.1. Taxonomy (GTDB): domain Bacteria; phylum Desulfobacterota; class BSN033; order BSN033; family UBA1163; genus DATIGG01. The sequence continues at coordinate 753 of DATIGG010000610.1, forward strand.
ATATCTTCCGGTCAGTTATATTTTTTTAAAATGTTGAGGAACGATTATGGCACGAGCTCCCATCACCCGGGAAGGGCATAACCAGCTTCAAAAGGAATTAGACAATCTCAAGAAGGTTGTTCGACCTCAGGTGATAAAGGCGATCGAAGAGGCGCGGGCCCACGGAGACTTGAGTGAGAATGCCGAATATGATGCTGCCAAAGAAAAGCAGGCATTCACGGAAAAAAAGATTCACGAGATCGAGCAGCGGCTGGCAACGTGTGAAATCATCGATGCCTGTAATTTCCCCACCGATAAAGTCGGGTTTGGTTCTGTGGTTACATTGGAGAATCACAATAACGGAGGCCAGGTGACCTACCAAATTGTCGGCCCCGATGAGTCCGACATCCCTTCTGGAAAGATCTCCATTGTTTCTCCTCTTGGCAAGGCCCTTCTTGGAAAAGAGATTGACGATGCGGTGGCGGTTCAGACGCCCGGAGGAGTTAAGAACTATACCGTCTTAAAAATCTGTTGAGCCTTCAAGCCCTCCTTCTACCTCTCCCTTTTCTTGATCACATGAATCGCGGTTGCCTTGAACGAAGCAGTCACTTCCTTTCCCTCTCTCAAAGATAAGTTTTCCAGGGAATGATTCGTCACGTAGGCAACCATAGGAAACCCACAGTCCAGTAGCACCTTTTGATAAAGGCCCAGCGAGACAATTTTGTCAATCTTTCCGGGAAAGACATTTCTGGCGCTCGTCGTTTCTCTTGAAGGGTTCGTTGATAGAGTCACATTCTCTGGCCGGATGCAGAGAATGACGGCCTCCCCTGACCGGGTCTCGCCCACAGCTTCGATCTCGCGGCCTTCAATGAGTGCCACAAAGGTTCCCCCTTCATTCTTAATCACTCTTCCAGTGAGAATCGTTTCCACACCCACAAACCTCGCGATGAATTCGTTTGCGGGTTGATGGGTCACCTCTCGGGGGGTGCCAACCTGGAGGATCCTGCCACCATCCATGACAGCGATCCGATCGGACAGGCGAAGGGCCTCCAGCCGATCGTGAGTGGCAAAGACCGCTGTGGTCCGTGTCTGTCTCAAGATACCCTCTAAATCTTCAATCAGAGAATCCCGACTGGGAGGGTCAAGGGAGGCAAAGGGTTCGTCAAGGAAAAGGATCTCGGGCTGAATGGCAAAGGCCCGGGCAAGGCTGGTTCTCTGTGCTTCTCCTCCTGAAAGGGTTCGGGCAGAACGATCATTCAGATGACTGATTCCAAACCGCTCCAACTGTCCCATAGCCCGATCACGAATTTCGCCTCTCTTCATCCCACGAATTCTTAGGCCTGATGCGACATTGTTGAAGACGGTAGTATCAAAGAGGAGAGGTTCCTGAAAGACCATGGCAAGCTTCCTTCGGCATTCAATGGTTGAGCAACGATTTGAATTCACGGACTGGCTTCTAAATAAAATCTCACCTCGGAACGGTTTCTCAAGATAGGACAGAGTTTGCAGCAGAGTTGTCTTTCCAGCACCATTGGGCCCGATCAAGGAGAGAACCTCCCCTTCCTGAATCACCAGAGAGGGAATATCCAGCAGAAGGGTTCCTCCCTTAACGACTTGAATATCTTTTGCTTCCAAGATGGAGGGAAACTCATTCATCATGAAATATCATCCAATACAAAATAAAAAATCAAATGGTCATCCCGGATTTGATCCGGGATCTCACAACAAAAAGAAAAAAAGAGAGATGCTGAAAATAAATTCAGCATGACAAAAGGATCATAAACTCTCAAGTCCTATCTATCTTGGTCTCTCCCTCTGCTGGATGTGGGTGAGGACCACATTAATACAATAGGTTAATAAGAGGAGAATGATTCCAAGAGCAATTGCAATATCGAAGTTTCCCCGGCTCGTCTCCATGACCGTTGCTGTTGTTAAGACGCGGGAATAACCCTTGATGTTTCCACCCACCATGATAGAAGCTCCAATCTCCGAAATAACACCGCCGAATCCGGCCATCACGGCAGCCAACAGGGGAAGACGTGCTTCCTTGATCAGGATCCAGACCATTTGCAGACGGGTTGCTCCAAGGGCCAGGATCTGAAGACGAAGCTTCTGGGGAAGCTGCTGAATGGCCGCCAGAGTGATCCCCATGACAATCGGAGTGGCAATGACTGCTTGGGCAACGATCATGGCTGTGGGTGTATAAAGGATCCCCAAAAAGCCGAGGGGCCCATTTCGCCATAGAAAAACGGTGACAAAAAGGCCTACCACCACAGGCGGGAGGCCCATGCCTGTGTTGATAAGGCTGACGACAATCCGCCTCCCCGGAAACCTGGAAAGGGCAACAGCCACCCCTGTAGATATTCCAATGAGCAGACTGATGAGGGTGGCCGTTCCTGAGACCCGAAGAGAGAGAAAGGTAATTCGCATTACTTCAGGATCAAAGGTAATGAGGAGCCAAAAAGCTTTCTTGATTCCTTCAAAGATAAGATCCATCGCTCTCCAACAAAATCCCAATAACTAAATCCCAAATCCAAAACAATAACCAATTACCAAATTCCAAACAGAGCTCGGAAAATCATTTTGGACATTGGTAATTGGAGCTTATTTGGAATTTGGTGCTTGAGATTTGACGCTTAGCGTCCCAGATCTTCTTCCTTCTTGCCGGCATCCGGGAAGAAGAGAGGCGATCCAAATTTATCCACTCCAAAGGTCTTGATGATGTTCTGTGTTTCCTTTGAGACCATGAAATCGGCAAAAGCCTTTGCCCCTGCTGCATTCACCTTAGGCCACTTTACAGGGTTGACCTCGATGACATGGTAGATGTTGAGAAGAATGGCATCTCCCTCCCCCAGAATGTCAAGTTGAAGATTCTTCTTCAGGGCAAGGTATGTTCCGCGGTCCGCTAAGGTATATCCCTTTTTCTCTGAAGCAACATTCAAGGTCTGTCCCATGCCCAGGCCGGTCTGCTGGTACCATTTCTCTCCTTCAGGACTGATTCCCGAGGCTTTCCACACAGACCTTTCTTTGGAATGTGTTCCGGAATTGTCTCCCCTCGACAAAAAAAGTGCTTTCGCTGAGGCAATCTTTTTAAATGACTCTGTCGTTGATCGTGTCCCTTTGATCTTTGCTGGATCCTCAGAAGACCCCACAACAATATAATCATTGTGCATGATGATCCTTCGGTTAATTCCATATCCATCAGAGATGAATTTTTTCTCGGCCTCCGGAGAGTGAACGAGAAGCACATCCGCCTCCCCTTTTTGCCCCATGGCCATGGCCTGGCCCGATCCCACGGCAATGGTCTTCATAAAAAAGCCTGTTTTCTTTTCAAATACAGGAATGAGCACATCGAGTAGCCCTGAATCCTGGGTGCTGGTAGTAGTTGCAAGGATGATCGTTTTCTGTTGGGCATTAATAGAAGTCGCTGCAGAAAAAGATTGAGACAATAATAAACCCAAGAAACCAATTCCTATCAACGTTTTCATTATTAAACTCTCCTTCTTACTCATCGGTCCATAATTGTATGGACATGCAATTCCAGGTCACCGGATTCCCGCTTTCGCCGGAAGGACGCAGAAGAACCCCCACTCCGTTCGTCACTCCGGCCCGGTATCAAGTACGGAGTAAACTCCAGCCGGAGTCCAGTAGAGAGAGTTTTGCAGAGACACCGTATGTCTATTCAATTATGGACTCATTAATAGCTAATTTTTAGGATAGAGGATCCTTCCGGAATTTTTGAAGTCGTACGTTCCCAATCCCTCAACCTTGTTTCGAAACTCCCCTGAATTGAGAATCTCGATGAAGGCCTGAACCCCTTTTTCGAAAAAGGTCGATTGATCGAGAAGCATATCAAAGCTTTCCTGGGTAATGGGAATAAATGGAAGGCTGAGAAACTTGGAGACGGCAACGGTGGCAATTCCCACATCCGAGTTCTTTGAAAGAATGGAAAGACCCACTTCCAAATGGGTAGAAACTTCCCTTTCATATCCCTGTATTTTAGAGGACGAAATTCTCAGTTTCTTGAGATGATAATCGAGAAGGACCCTTGTCCCGGAGCCCTTCTGGCGATTGATGAACCTCAATCCCTTCTGGGCCAGATCTTCAAATCCCCGGATACCCAAAGGATTCTTTGGTGCTGTGATAAAACCGAGGTCTCGATAAAAGAGGTTAATCACAACCGATTTCACATTCGGGAGATAGGCGGAGAGAAAGGGAATGTTGTATTCACCCGTTTTGGGATCAAAGAGATGAGACCAGGCAATATCGGTATACCCCATATTTAATGCTTTCAAACCATCGGTGCTTCCCGTGTTGGCGGTGAAGATGTAAAACTCGGGGTACAGGGTCCTCATATGCGTATGGAGAATATCGAGGATCGGGTCATTACTCCCGGAGGCAAGCAATGCCCCTTCCACCCTCCTGCTCTTCTGTCTGGCCTGCCCTAAGCCTTTTTGAGCATTGATCGCTATCCATTCATCGATCAACTGCTTCGGAAAAATCCACTTTCCCGTGGCCCGGGTGGATGGGATCCTCTTGGCCTTAATCAGGGCATAGACTTGTTTCTCATGAATTCCCAAATAGTGAGCAACCTCTTTGGTATTCATCATCTCTTCAGACATAGACTCCTCCCCCTTTCTGTAGACTCTTTATGGTAAGAAAGGGAAAACAGATTGTCAATGAAAATTATTACTTAAA
>DATIGG010000611.1:0-2321 GCA_035454825.1 Thermodesulfobacteriota bacterium
CATCATGAAAATCGAAATGGTTTAATGGCGATAGTAATAAAAATGAAATCGCCACCCATAAGGATATCCCCTCCACCCATATGGATAACCCCACCAGGGGTCATAATAGTAAGGCACTGGATAGTAGTAATAGTCTTCCCACAGGTAGATCTGCCTGCTCGAAAGAAGGGGGTAACGATAATCCATCTTGCCTATCGGCTTGATCTCCTCGCCTGAAATTTCACCGGCTATGGTAACCTTCCTTCCTTTACGGAAGAGATAAGGATCTAAATATCTGTCAACCAAGGCCAAAAATCTTCCTTCTGAGGCGATCGTTTGTCTTGGTTCTTCCCTCCATCCGAGAGGCTTCTGAAAGACCTCGATAAGAGTTGTTCCATCTTTTTGATTCACTGCTTCGATGATCTCTCCGCCCCAGACAACCATTTTTCCTTTATAGGCATTGGGGTTCTGGAGAACCTGTTGAAATGTTACAGTGGTATCAACTTGAGTCCTCAGGTCCTTTGAAATGACATGAGCACAACCTGCAAGAAGGATAAACATGGAAAGAAGAAAAATCGATCGATAAATATTTTTCATCTACACTCTCCCCGAAAAAATTATAATTCATCTTGATGGAACGACGCAATCCTCCCTTGGAGAGAAGCGGAGAGAACTGCAATTCAGACACTGGACTTCAGACATTAAATGAAAAGGCCCGCCATCGGGCGGGCCTTTTCAGAAGACGTCAGTATGGATGTTTCCGTTACCCCTTGATCAGTCTGGGAAGCATCAGATGGTGGTGAGGACAGATCGATATTGGATTCTGATAGACGGAGTCAACAAAGGCCACCATGTATTTTCGGATGTCTGCGAAAGAAACGATTTCATCCACCAAGCCCTTTTTGGCACAGTAAACAGGTCTTGATTTATTATAATATTCCTGTGCGAGGGCGTTCATCTTGTCAATGGTGGGTTTGAGGGGACGTCCGGAATCCTTTTCTTTGACAAGCCTTCTTGCAAACGAGGCGACGGCAGCTGTTTCTCCATGCATCACGTAGATCTCCGTGGTGGGGGTGCCGAGAGTAAAGACATTATTGTTGTTTGCCTGCGGGCCTCCCATGATGTAATGGGCAGCAGCTGTCCCTTTTCTCAATACGACGCACATCATGGGTAAGTCTGATTGCTCGATGGAATAGATCAAGGATTGTCCCAATCCCAGAAGCTCCGCTTTCTCTGCGATGTCTCCCACATCGATTCCGCTCGTGTCCTGGAACCAGATGATGGGAATCCGGTCTCTGCCGCACTGGGTCACGAATTCATTTAATTTAATAAGACCCTGCCGGTAGAGTTTCCCGCCTACGCCCGGATAGGGGGCATACTCAGGATATCCTTTGGGCAGGAACCCTTGGCGGTTTCCGATGATTCCAGCCAGAAACCCGTCGATTTTAACCAGGCCGGTATAGACCTCCGGACCATAGCCGGGTCTGAACTCCATATGCTCGCTATTATCCGTGAGCCTCGCGAGGATTTCGTCGAAATTGTAGGCTAACTTCTGGTTGAAGGCGATCAGGCGGTTGATCTCATCAGGCGAAAACCTGGGTTCCTTGGGCTGGGCCACTCTGAAAAACCTGGGATCATAAGCCGGGAGATACTTCATGTACTCTTTCAGGCCATCCAGAACCCCTTCTTCCTTCTCGAAAACGGCTTTAAAGAAGCCGGTGGAATCATAATGGATCTGTACCCGGCCAGGAGGAACGGCCTTGAACTTCCGGGTGGCTTCGATGATCATCTCTGCGCCCTCTTCATCAAACGAACCTTTGGGGCTCATCCCGCTGACAATGCCTCCACCTCCGACGGCAATATTGCAATTTTTATGGGCCAGCAGAATGGTGGGGCTGATACCCTGGTATCCTCCACCAGCGGGATTGGTTCCGTAGATTCCTGCCAGAACTGGTATCCCGAGTTTTTCGAGTTCCGCATGCCGGAAGAAGGTGGTCCCGCTTCCTCTCCGGTTGGCGTAGACCTTCTCCTGCTCGGTAAGTTTCACTCCGCTGCAGTTGACCAGCCAGACCAGGGGCAAATGCAGGCGCTTCGCCATATCCGTGACTCTCAGAATATTCTCTGACTGACCCGCGATCCAGGCTCCGGCCATGACTTTATTGTCGAATCCGATGATGACCGCCCATTTCCCGCCGATCTTACCCAGGCCATCGACCACGCCTGTTGTCCCAGATTCTTCTTCCATAGGATCAAAGAGGGTGTGCAGTGGGCACCAGGAGCCAGGATCGAGGAGATAATCGAGCCTCTGATAAACAGTCATCTCCCCTCTTTTATTGAGTTCC
>DATIGG010000612.1:0-17494 GCA_035454825.1 Thermodesulfobacteriota bacterium
AAGCTCAGGATCCCTGAGGAGATGCCCAAGATCATCTTGGTGAATGGCATCCACGGGAAGAAGGATCAAACCCTGAAAGAAGGAGATGTCTTAAGCGTCTTTCCTCCGGTTGCAGGGGGTTGAAACCAAATAAACTTAAAGTTTCAAATCCCAAATTGCAAATAAATCCCAAAGTTCAAGTGATCCAGATCATTCTCTTTGATCTTTCGAATTTGGTTGATTGAAGCTTATTTGGGACCTGGTGCTTGTGATTTGGGATTTGCCCTTCCTTTGAGTTCTTTGATCTTATTCCTAAGTCGTTCAATTTGGTCGGGCTTGGGTTCTAAGGTCAGAGCTCTCTCGTAGAAAGAGAGGGCTTGGTCAAACTGGTTCAATTTAAAATAACCATCGGCGAGATGTTCGGTAATGGTGGGATCATCCGGTGTTAACTGGTTCGCTTTTTCGAGGGTGGCGACAGCCTTCTCGTAATCCCCAAGCTTGTAATAGACCCACCCCAGGCTATCGGTGATATAACCCATGTTGGGTTTTAAACCCATCGCTTTCTGAATCATCTCAAGGGCTTCCTGGAGTTGGATGTCCCGTTCGGCATAGGAATAGCCCAAATAGTTGAGGGCGTCAGCGGAGTCGGGTTTCAACCGAAGGACTTCCTTCATCTGGGCGATGGTCTTTTCGAAATCCCCTAATTTGTCGTAGATGGCCCCCATCTGAAAATGGAGCTCCGGATTGTCTCGGTCCTGATCGAGTCCCCGCTGAAGGGTCTTTAAGGCCTTATCCAGCTGATTCTCTTTTTCAAAAAGGCCTGCAAGAATCAGATAAAGGTCTGTATCTTTCGGCTTGACTCGAAGGGCATCCTCCATGACCTGAACCGCCTCTTCCACTTTATTCTGCTTTTTCAGGATCAAGAGAATGCTTCTTCTCGAATCTGCAAAGAGATTGGATTCAGGAAGAATCTTTTTGAATTCGATCACGGCCTGATCCAGGGCCTCTCTTTCCACATAGGCTGCCGCTAAAAAGTATCGAACCCGGTCATCTTTCGGGTTGGCGGCGAGAACAAAGTTAAATTCGAGAATAGCCTGGTCCAGCCTTCCCTGTTCGAGGTAAATGAGGCCCATCTTCGTCCGAATATTGAGGTCTCCAGCGTCCGCTCTTTGAATCTCCTGAAACTGTTTCAAGGCCTCATCCAATTTCTTCTCTTTGTGGAAGACCTGCCCCAATCGACTTCTCGCCCTTTTATTGTCCGGGTCGAGAGTGAGAATCTTTTTGTAGACCTCAATCGCCTTCTCCGGATCGTTCAGAATCTCATAGGTAATTCCGAGGTCGATGAGAACCGGGATTTCGTTGGGTTCGATGTCCAGGGATCTTAAAAAATATTCCTTCGCCTTTTCGTAGGATTTCATCTCGGCATATACACGACCCAGGGAGTAGAGTCCCATGGTCGAGTTCGGCTCGATCTTGAGAAACTTCTGAAGAGCCTGGACAGCATTTTCGTATTCTTTGAGTTCAGCATAGAGGGAACTGAGGTACAGGTAGCTCTCCCGGTATCTTGGATCGATCTCGATGGCCCTCTTATAGGCTTCAATGGCCAGAAGGGTCTTCTTAAGGGATGTGTAGATTCCACCCAGGAGCAGATGGGCGGATAAGGATTTGGGATCGTACGAAAGGGCTCTTTTGCACTCTTCAATGGCCTGGTCTAATGATCCCGTGAAGATATAGAGATGGGCCAGTTCGACATGGAGGGAAGGTTCCTTGGGATCATATTCAATGGCCTCTTTCAGATCACGGATTCCTTCCTCGAGTTTCCCCTCTCTCAATTTGAGTTGAGAAAGGAGATAATAATAATAAGCCCTTGGATTCGCGAAATTTGTTTTGGCATAGGATTTAACTAAAACGGGCTTCGGCGTAACAGAATTGGATTCAGAGGCTAACTGGATCTTTGCAGGCCCCGAACAGGCGACCAGATACACAAAAAATAAAGAAAAAACTATATTTTTTTTCATGAATCAAAAATAACAGACTTTATTCCTAAAGTCAAAATCACGGAAAGAAGCCTGCGAAGGTCCGACAAAACTCGAAAAAGGGAAAAGTCAGGGGTTTGATTCAGATGGATTCTTTTTCTCAAAACGATATAGAGTTCTCGGATTGACCTTCAAGATCTCTGCTGCAATTCTCTTATTGCCGTGGGTCTCTTTCAATATCTCCTGGATATATTCGGCCTTAATTTCATCCAGGGACTTATGGACCTTTGCTCCTCTTTTAACAAGGTTGGAGGATTCCTCCAAAAGATTCCTGGGGAGATCACCGGGCACCAAGCAATCCTGTTCCGCCATGATCACGGCTCGTTCGATCACGTTCTCCAATTCTCTCACATTCCCAGGCCAATCATACTCCATGAGGATGCTCATCGCTTCCTTGGAAATTCCCTTGAGCCCCTTCATTGTTTCCTGGCTAAAAAGTTCAAGGAAATGGTAAGCCAACAGGGGAATATCTTCTTTGCGATCTTTGAGATGGGGAAGAAAAATGGGAAACACATGGAGGCGATAAAAGAGGTCTTCGCGAAATTTTCCATGCCGCATGTTCGCTTCGAGATTTTCGTTTGTTGCGGCAATCATACGGACGTCGATTTTGATCCTTTCCGAGCTTCCAACCCGCATGATCTCTTTCTCCTGGAGAACCCGCAAAAGCTTGACCTGAACCGAAGGCTGAATGGTTGCGATTTCGTCCAGAAAAAGGGTACCCCCTTCTGCCTCTTCCAATAATCCCTTCTTGGTTTGAACAGCCCCGGTGAAGGCCCCTTTCGCATGCCCAAACAGCTCACTCTCAACCAGGGTTTCAGGGATGGCACTGCAGTTGAATGGAATAAACGGTTTATCCGCTCTTGGGCTATGGTAGTGGATCGCCTTAGCGACAAGTTCCTTCCCTGTTCCGCTTCCTCCATAAATGAGTACCGTGCTGTTACTGGGAGCCACTTTTTCGATCAGGGAGAAAATCTCCTGCATTCTTTTGCTTTTTCCAACGATCTTATCAAACTCAAACTTTTTCTTAACCTCTAACCTTAACAGGCGATTTTCTTTCAAGACCAGGCTTTCTTTTTGGGCCTTGGAGATATGGATGAGGAGTTCGTTAAAATCGATGGGCTTCGTGATATAATCATTGGCTCCAATCTTCATCGCCTCGACAGCGGTCTCGATGGATCCATGGGCCGTCATCATGATCACCATGACTTCTGGCCTTGTTCCTTTAATCGTTTTAAGGAGTTCCATCCCGTCCATCTCGGGCATCATCAGGTCGGTCAATACGAGATCAAAGATGTCCCTTTCAATTTTTTCAACAGCCTCAGACCCGTTCGAGGCGACTTCTACAGAGAAATTTCCCAAGGGAGAGAGGCCTCTCTTGAGCAACTCCCTTACCGGGGCTTCATCATCAACCACCAAGATTTTGAGAGGGTCCATTTGATCCTCCTGTGATAAAGTATTATTATCAGAAAACAGATTTTTTATCAAATGGAATGGCAGGCTTAAGACCTGTCGATTACCCTTTCCATTTTTCGGTCCCCCTCACTCAAGATCCGGGACATTACTCTCTCAGGCGTTAACGCGGGTTGACTGATTGCTAATTTCTTATAAAATAATAGAAAACCAATCTGAAGAATGGAGAGAGAACCTTGGGAAATCGGATCCTCATTGTTGATGACGAACCCATGATCTGCAGTATCCTGGCACGCAGGCTGACCCGGGAGGGATACGAGTGTGTCACGGCGAATAACGGAAAGGAAGCCCTCCACCATTTCTATAAAGACATTTTTTCGATGATTATTTCAGATATCAAGATGCCGGAAATGGATGGCATCGAACTGTTAAGAAAAGTGAAGGCCATGAATCCAAATATGGTGGTGATCCTGATTACCGCCTACCCAGAGATTGATGTGGCTGTAGAAGCCATGCGTCTGGGCGCTTACGACTTCATCACGAAGCCCATTACCCTGGATTTGGCGGTTCTGAGCGTGAAAAATGCCCTTGAAAGGAAGAGGCTGGAGGAGGAAGTTGAAGCCTATCACAAAAACCTTGAGTCGCTGGTCGACGAGAGAACATCGAAGCTTCAGCACGCTTATCGGACCCTGAAAAAGTCTCACCTGGATTCGGTTCAGGTCCTGGCAGAGGCAATCGATGCAAAAGACCCCTCTACCCGGGGGCATTCCGATCGCGTGAGGAGGATGAGCATGAAAATTGCCATCCATCTCGGCTTTGCCGAAGATCAGCTTGAAAGTCTGGAATATGGAGCGCTCCTTCATGATATTGGCAAGATTGGCATCAAGGACGAGATCCTTCAGAAGCATGAGGCATTGACCTCTGAAGAATATCAATATATCCAGGAGCATCCGGTCATTGGTGTCAAAATTGTGGAAGGGGTCGATTTCTTCAAGGACAAGATTGCCATGATCCGCCATCATCATGAGCATTTCGATGGAAACGGGTATCCTGATGGATTGGCCGGTGAGGCCATCCCTCTCGCAGCGAGAGTGATCGCTGTTCCCGATGCCTTTGATGCAATGACCAGCATGAGGCTCCATCGCGAGTCCCTATCCCTGGAAGAGGTTCTGTCAGAAATGGAGAGATGTAAAGGGAAACAATTTGATCCCCAGGTATTAGACATTTTCTTCCAACAAAAGATTTACAAAACGTGACTCCCTAAAAAAGAGACGCCGAATGCCGGCCAACCTTACTCCTCAATATTTAGAAGCAGAGCTGAAATTCAAGCAGGCCAAGACCCCTTCAGAGAAGATTAAGGCCCTTGAAGTCATGATGGCCATCATCCCGAAACATAAGGGGACCGAAAAACTTCGTGCCCAGCTCAAGGCACGGATGGCCAAACTCAAAGAGGAACTGCAGCGAAAACCAATTCTCGGCAAAGGGGAACAGCTCTTTAATGTGAAGAGGGAAGGGGCCGGACAGGTGATCCTTCTGGGACTTCCGAACTCAGGGAAATCAACGCTTTTCTCCAGGATGACCCACGCGCCATCTGAAGTGGCCGACTATCCGTTCACAACTCAGAAACCCGTCCCCGGGATGATGAAATTCGAAAATTTGCAGATCCAACTGATTGATACACCTCCCATTCACCTGGACCACGTAGAGCCTGGATTCTCAAATCTTGTTCGCAATGCAGATGCCCTTGCTCTGGTCTTGGACCTTACCGATGCTCCCCTCTTTCAGATGGAAGTCCTCCAGGAAGAGCTGAACCAGATGAAGGTCAGTATCGTCAGCAAGGGCCTTCTTCCATCCCTGTCCGAGGGGTGGGTTCATCGAAAGGGGCTTCTCCTTGGCAATAAATGCGATTCAAAGAATGCCATGGAGGGATACCGAACTGCGGTGGACCGTTACGAACAGCAGTTTGTTCTTCTGCCCATCTCTGCCAGAGAAGAGATGAATTTTGAAGAGTTAAAGAAGGAGGCCTATCAACTTCTTGATATCCTGCGGGTTTATACAAAGGTACCTGGGAAGGAGGCAGATCTGTCAGAACCGGTTATCCTCAAGAAGGAGAGCACGGTCGAAGATGTTGCCCTCACCATCCATAAAGACTTCGTCGCCAATTTAAAATATGCAAGGATCTGGGGTTCAGGGAAATTTAACGGGCAGATGGTCAGACGTGATTTTCGTGTCCGTGAAGGGGACGTGATCGAATTCCACATCTGAATAACGAACATCGTACCGAAATGCGACGCGCCTGTCGTGACGGCTGAAATTCAATTTTTTCACACCTCCAGGGAGGTGTGGAAGGATTTCAGGATTTCTATATTCGGATTTTGCGTCTTATAAATAATGAGGTTGATTACTGCTTAATGCGCTTGCATTAATGTTACCGTGTCTGGAGGACCATTATTACGAAAACACTGCGAGGCTTTACGAGAAGGGTTTTTCTACGGTGGTTTCTTGGGGGGTTTTTTCTTTCCTTCTTTCCCGTTTCTCTGTCAAAGACTGTGGCAAATCCTTTGTCCCCGTTGCCTTCATCCCCGTCCTTGTCTACCAGCCCCGGTCCCGAACGAGGACGGAGCAGGGAGACACTAAAGAAAGAAGAAAATGTTGAAAGATTTCAAGAGGAAAAAGGCAGTTCGATTGCCGAATTCTTCATTGGAGAAGCTCTTGATTATGAAATTGGGTTCTGGCTGTTTAAACGAGCTGCCCTCGGAAGACTGAGTTTCAGGCAAACAGAGAAAAAAGGCCAATATCTCGCTATTCTTAAGGCAGAGACCTTAGGGATTCTCGGATGGGTGAGTCGCTACCGGGTTGATACCTACCGTTCGACTATGGAGGAGATTGGGGGAGGAAACCGCTTAAGGTCTTTATCGTTTGAAGAGGATGTGAAAATTGGCAATAAAGTGAGGAAGAGGGTGACCCAATTCGATTATGAGAAACGAAAGTGGGTCACAATAAAGGAGAGGAAAGACGGAACTACCCAAAGAATTGAAGAAGAGATTCCTCCCGGAAAGGTCTATGATGACTTTCTCGCTGCCGCTTATAATTTCCGTTACGGAGTTTATGGAGAAATTGAAAGAGGAAAGACCTACACGGTTCCGACCTTTCCCAGAAAGGGCGCATCCAGTTACGAAGTGAGGGTGGCGCCGAAAGAGGAAGAGGAGAAGAGAAGGCGTTCTGAAAAGATGAAAGATCAAAAGGAGTATTTCGTCAAACTCATTCTGGATCCTGAAGTCACCCACTCCAAAGAGGGCCGCATCGAGGGGTGGTTGTCAAAAGAACTCTTTCCCATGGAAGGGACGATTAAAGACGTCCTTCTTTTTGGTGATGTCAGAGGAACGCTGGTCAAGAACAATCGAACCTGACTCCCGGCTCGCCGGGGAACCAAACAGGGTTTGGACTTTAAAAATCCGAAATCCGAATATCGAAATCCGAAACAAATTCGAATTTTCAAAATTCAAAATCTCTAAACCCTTTTGTTTGGAACATTTAGAATTTGGTCATTTGAGATTGTTTCGAATTTCGAATTTCGTGCTTCGAATTTAAACCGGGTTAATCGCGAATAACTTTTTTGTAATTTTTCGCCCAATTTGATTCATAAGGGGCTGAATAGGATGGATACTCATTCCCGGTATTTGAGGCTTCGTCGGGAGGACATTGCCTACTTTAAATTCATCATTGAATCCTATGAAGGGATGGCGGTCGTGCGAACAAAGGATCCCTATGAAGCGGTTGTGGAATTAATGGTAGCCCCGGGATGGGAAAAGGATGTAGACGAAGTTTTAGAAGGGCTTCAAAAGGAGATCCCTATTGAGAGCATATGAATTTCGCTTTGTTTAGCCTTTTGTTTTTTGTTCTGAATTTGGATCATTTTGAACTTTTTTTTCCTCAGGGGATTCAGGAAGTTTTTCAAGCTTGACCTTTGATATTCTCTGTCCCACCATTTCGAGAATACGCATTCTTTTCCCTTCCAGGATGACAAGATCTCCTACCTGAGGAATCTTCTGCAAGGTGGTCATGAGAAATCCTCCAAGGGTTTCATATTCCGGGGATTCTGGAATCTGGATGTGATGATCTTCTTTCAGGTCCCTCAGACTGATCGAGGCGTCGATGAGAAGCGATCCATCAGCCATAGGGATCACAGGGCTTTCAATATCATGCTCATCCCTGATCTCTCCCACGATCTCTTCCATTAAATCCTCAATCGTTACCAGACCTGCGATTCCTCCATATTCATCCACCACCAAAGCCATATGGGTCCGTTTTCTCTGCATCTCTCTTAAGAGGAGGCTGATCTTCATCGTTTCGGGGATGAAGAAAGGAGGTTTGATCATCCTGCGCAGGTCGACCTGGCCTGTTTTGGCCAGGGTGGTGAGGAAGTCTTTTGCATGGAGAATGCCGCGGATGTCATTGGGGTCTTTGCCGAAGACAGGATACCGGGAAAATTGTTCTTCATCAATCAGGGAGAGGATTTCCTGAGAGGACATATCCATCCGGATGGCCACCATTTTTGTGACCGGCACCATCACCTCTTTGACCGACATGTCCGTAAACTCGAAGATACTTTGAAGAATCTTTTCTTCGGTCGGCTCAAAAACACCGTGCTTTCCCCCTTCCTTGATCAGGAGTTTCACTTCTTCTTCCGTAACCATGGCCCTTTCCGTGAAGGGTTTTTCGCCAAAAGGCTTAAGGACGAGGGTGGTACAGACGGTCAAAATCTTGACAAAGATGGAGTTTATTTTTGAGAAGGCGTCAATCGTTCGGGCGGTCCAGAGCCCGATGGTCTCCGGGTGCATCAGGGCAATCGATTTGGGAACAAGCTCCCCGAAGATGACAGAGAAGAAGGTGATCAGGACGACAACCACTCCGATGGCAATCGGTTCTGCCGCAATGGAGATGATCTTGAAGGGCACGGATTGAAGGACCGGTTTAATCACCTTGACGGCTGCGGCTCCTCCCACAGCCGAGGCAAGAACGCTGACCCCTGTGATTCCAATCTGGATTGTTGCCAGAAACCGGTCCGGCTCTTCTTTTAGCTTCAAAAAGATCTCTGCATTTCGCCTTCCGCTTTCAGCCATATGCTGAATGGTGCTTTTTCTAGCCGCGACAACGGCAATTTCTGCTCCGGCGAGATAGCCATTCATGAGGATGAGCAAAGCAATCAGGATTGCCTCGACAAAAAGTCCTTCCATCTCATTTCTCCTCTTTCCTTAGGGTCGGATTTATGAAGTCTAAAAGATTGAGCGGGCTAACCGGGGCTCGTTTCAATCAGGTGAACGGAGGGAGAATTACTTAAAACTTGATTCTTCCACTGCGCCCAAACCCCGCTCTTCAGAGCGGGTAGAAAGGCGCGCTCAGGATCAACCCTGAGCAAACTCCGGTCTTAAGGACGGAGAGCCGAAGGGTTGATTTTCTTGAGCCGTTCGATCGCTTCCCTTATTCTTGCTTCATCGACGGTGATGGCCATCCGGATGTAACCCTCTCCTTCATCCCCGAAGCCATTTCCAGGGGTCACGACAATTCCCGCCTGTTCAATTAGCAGTGTTGCGAATTGAGCAGAGTTAAATCCCTTGGGGACTTCAATCCAAAAATAGAAGGTGGCCTTGGGTCTTTCCACTCTCAACCCCACCTCTCGAAGCCCTTTGACCAAGACATCCCTTCGTTTCTCGTAGATATCAATGATTTCGGGGAGCGGCGTATCGAAATGGTCCAAGGCCTCGATTCCCGCCTCTTGGATTGCTTGAAAGACGCCGGAATCGACATTGGTTTTAACCTTTCCAAGTCCTGAGACGATCTCCTCATGGCCGACCGCAAAACCGATTCTCCAACCTGTCATATTGAAGGTTTTAGAAAGGCTATGAAATTCGATACCCACCTCCTTGGCTCCATCCACCTCCAAAAAACTGGGGGGATGAAAACCATCAAAGGCCACTTCGGAATAGGCGGCATCATGACAGACGATAATCTGGTATCGGTTTGCAAAGGCCACAACCTCTTCATAGAAAGACTTCTCAGCGATCGCCGAGGTCGGGTTATTTGGATAATTGATGAAAAGAAGTTTGGCCTTTTCCGCCACCTCCTTCGGAATCTCGGAAAAATTGGGCAGAAAACCATTCTTTTTCCGGAGAGGTAAGAAATAGGGGATTCCTCCGGCAAAGAGCGTCGAGACGCGATAGACAGGATAACCGGGACTCGGGACAAGAACAACATCTCCCGGATTGACAAAGGCCAGAGGGATGTGGGCAATCCCTTCCTTTGATCCGATGAGGGATAGAACTTCTGTTTCCGGGTTTAGCTGAATGCCAAACCTTCTCTCATACCATCGAGAGACAGCCTTTCTGAAATCGATCATCCCTTCATAGGAAGGATAGCGGTGATGCCTCGGGTTCTCGGCAGCTTTTCTTAATCGTTCGATGATGGGTCGGGGAGTGGGGAGGTCTGGATCGCCGATCCCTAAATCGATAAGGTCCATCCCCTTCTTTCTCATTTCCACTTTCTTTTTGTCAATGGCCGCAAAGAGATAGGGAGGGAGTTCAACGATCCGCCTTGCTTTTTCAATCCTCATGAGGTCCACCTTTCTTCTTAAATATTCCACCATTTTAAGGGTTATTGGTATCAAATTCAAGATAAACTTTCCTTCTGTATAATCCCTCATTTATGGTCGTGGATCTATCTGAAGGATCGGGGTGGTCTCTCCGGAGAAGACTTGAAACGGCACCTTTGAGCGATGAACCATGGAGTAGATGCCCTTAAAATGATCCCTTCAGCAACATCCCAAGTATTGACAACCCCTCTCCTTCCGATCATAATATTTCCATTCCTTTCCGAAAAATAATCCTCGGTCACATGAAGAAAAGAGACCACTTCAAGAGAGTCATTTTTGGCCTCCTCATTTTCTTGCTCCTCTTTGGCTGTGGAGGGAAGAAAGAGAAGGGCCTAAAAACCGTTGAAGGAGATCCTGAGGTCCTCTACAAGCAGGGTCTGGCTCTCTTCAACAAGAAGCTCTATAAGGATGCCCTCGAAAAATTCGAGCAGTTGAAGTCAAGCTTTCCCGATAGCCCCCCCTATACGGTCTGGGCGGAACTGAAGGCAGCGGACAGCCACTTCTTTTTGAAAGAGTATGTGGAGGCTGCGACGGCTTATGAAGAGTTCAGGAAAATCCATCCGACCCATGAAGAGATCGCCTATGTTCAGTTTCAAATTGCGATGTCCTACTTCATTCGGATGACGACTTCTGACCGGGATCAATCCTTCACCAGGAAGGCTCTCTCCAATTTTGAATATTTGATCGCCAATTATCCCTCGAATCTTTTCACGGAGAAGGCGAAAGATAAGATCGGAATCTGCAAGCGGCAGTTGGCGGAGCATGAATTTTACGTCGGAGATTTCTATTACCGTCAGGAGAAATTTCGGGCGGCAGCCTCCCGGTTTGAGGGGTTGCTGGAGAAGTTTCCGAGATGGCCCGACGAGGACAAGACCCTCCTTTATTTAGGGAAGAGTTATATCGGATCCAATGAGGGAGAGAAGGCCACAGAGACCCTAAAGAGACTTGTCAATGAGTTTCCGAGAAGCCCGTCCGCCAGGGAAGCAAAATTGATACTTTCCAAGGGCTTGACCGAGAAGAAGGCTCCTCGGAAGGTGAAACGGGCAAAAAAAACAAAGACCCTAACGCCCGAGCCAGAGCAGGAGAGCCTTGTCCTGGTTAAATATGAGGAAGAAGGAAAGAGGGCCGTCTCTTCAAAAGAGGAAATGACACCGGAGGTCAAAAGGGAAGAAGGAAAAGTCCCTCTCCTTTCTGTCACCCGTGAAGCAGCAAAACCGATCCCTCCGCCTGCCCCTCTTCCCTCTCCCACTCCGATGGAGGAGGCGCGGGCAAAATCAGCTTCCCCCACGCCATCAGAGGAGATGAAGATTGCTCCTATTCATGGGGATGAAGCTCCTAAGAGTCTTCCACCGCCTACCGAAGTTGTTGAGCCAAAGACCGACAAGTTAGAGGGAGAGAAACGGAAAGCCTCTCTCCCGGGAATTCTTACACCGTCCATCGAAAAGGAGAAGCCTAAAAGGGAGGCTCTGGCGAGTCCTCCGGAGGAAATAAAGCTCGTTGATACGGCTCAGCCCATTGACATCACCTCCGATACTGTTGAGACGTATACCAAGGAGAATTTAATCCTCTTCAAAGGGAATGTTACGGCCCGCCAGAAAGATATGGTGATCTATGCCGATTCTTTGGAGGCCGTGATCCTTGAGGGTGGAAAGGGGATCGAAAAAGTGATCGCCGGCGGAAATGTCAAGATTCAACAGGGCCTTCGTGTAGCCAACTGCGAGAAAGCGGTCTTTTACAATCTTGACAAGAGAGTCATTCTCACAGGGGACCCAAAGGTTTCGGAAGGAGACAACACCGTCTCCGGAGAAGAGATTGTGTTCGATATTGAGCAAAACCGGATCGAGGTGAAGGGAGGAACGAGCGGTCGGGGAAAGGTTCGAGTTTACCCCAAAGAGGAAGCCGAAAAGAAAGAATGAGAAGGTATCGATTCTTCATTCTGCTCCTCCTTCTTTTTCTTTGTGCCTGCCAACTCTCGGAAGAAGAAAGGATCCGTCAGACCTTGAATCAAAGGGGAGAGGCCTTCAAAAAGAAGGACCTCTCCCTTTATCTTTCCTGCATCTCCAAAGACTATCAGGATAGGAATGGAGATTTTTCCCAGCTTCAAAAGAGGATGGAGGCCTACTTTGAAACCTTCGACCGGATCGAGTATGACTACTGGGACCGATCCCTCCAAATGGAAGGGGAGATGGTAACGGTCATCCAACAGTTTCGGGTGGAGGTTGAAAAGAGAGGGAAGAAGGACCGTCATTCTGGCAAAGAGGCCCTTCTGATGAGAAAGGAAGGCAAACAGTGGAAAATCGTTAAAGGACTTTGAAAGCACCCTGAAGAGCCTATGCAATGAGAGACTCAAGGCGTAAAAATCAGAGATCCAAATCTACCATCTCCAGCCTTAAAAAAACAGAAAAACAAGAATTGACAAATCAAAAAGAACCTAATAAAATTAATCATTTGTAATTTTCGTGGAGTATTGGATTGTTTGAAAGCCTGACCACAAAGCTGGATGGAATCTTCAAGAGGCTGAGAGGCCATGGAAAACTGACTGAGGAAAACATCCAGGAGGCTTTGAAAGAGGTGAGGGTTGCCCTCCTGGAGGCTGATGTCAATTTTAAAGTCGTTAAAGACTTCGTCCAGTCTGTTCGGGGCAGGGCCGTTGGTCAGGAAGTGATGGCCAGTCTCACCCCGGCTCAGCAATTGATCAAGATCGTCAAGGAGGAGATGAACCACCTCCTTGGGAGCGAAGAGGGAGGGATTCACCTCTCCGGAAGCCCGCCTGTGCCCATCATGCTGGTTGGTCTTCACGGCTGCGGAAAGACGACGACAGCCGCGAAGTTGGCGAAGTACTTCAAGGAGAGAAAGAAACGTCCCTACCTCATTCCGGCAGACGTCTACCGGCCAGCAGCGATCGATCAACTCCAGAAGCTGGGAAAGGATTTGGGGGTTGACTTTTATCGACCCCAACCCTCCCAAACGGTGCTGGACATATGCCTCAAGGGGAAGGAATCGGCTTTAAAGGGAGGTTATGATCTTGTCCTGGTCGATACAGCCGGAAGGCTCCATATTGATGAGGCATTGATGCTGGAGCTCCGCGAAGTCAAGGCCCATATCAAACCCAAAGAGGTGATCCTTGTGGCCGATGCCATGACCGGCCAGGATGCCGTCAATATTGCAAAAAATTTCAATGAGCGGCTTGGCATCGATGGTGTCATTCTGACCAAGATGGACGGGGATGCAAGGGGAGGAGCTGCCCTTTCGATCCGATCCGTAGCCGAGAAGCCGATCAAGTTCATTGGGGTAGGAGAAAAATTGGATGCCTTAGAGGTTTTTCATCCTGATCGGATGACCTCTCGTATCCTCGGAATGGGCGATGTCCTCACCCTCATCGAGAAAGCAGAGACTGCCTTCGATGAAGAGAAGGCCCGGGAACTTGAGAAGAAGATCCGAAAAGATTCGTTCTCATTAGAGGATTTCCGGGACCAGCTTATGCAGATCCGTAAGATGGGATCTCTGGAGTCGATCATACAGATGATTCCAGGGATTTCAAAGAAGATGAAAGGCATGGGAGACATCGGCATTGATGAAAGGGAGCTCGTCCGAATCGAAGCGATCATCAACTCAATGACCCCCAAGGAACGGAATAATCACTTGATCATCAACGGGAGTCGGCGGTTGAGGATCGCAAAGGGAAGCGGGACAAGCGTCCAGGAAGTGAATCAGCTTCTCAAGCGTTATGCCCAGACCCGAAAGATGATGAAACGGTTCTCCCAGCTCGAAAAGAAAGGGTTCGGAAGAGGACAGGTTCCGTTTCTTTCATAATGCCCCATGCCCGGAGGACACCCTCGAAACATGAAAATAGCCTCCGGTCTTGAGTTAAGGTTACGGCTACGAAGCCCGTATCGTTTAGGGTCTGACGGGTACGTGAAATTCCTAAGACGAATAACGTAACCGAATGACGAAACGGGCATCGTTACCATGACCGCTGGACGAGACCTCTATTTTCTAAGTAATGGTGACCCTTTACCGGAATGATGGAGTAATGGAACAATGGAATAGCGGGAGTTAGTATTCTAACTGCAAACACAAGGAGGTGATCTAATCCAACATGGCTGTGTCAATGCGTCTGATGAGATTTGGTGGGAAGAAGAGTCCTTACTACCGGATTGTTATTTCCGATAAACGATCGCCGAGGGATGGAAGATTTATTGAACAGGTGGGGACGTACGATCCCAAGAAAGATCCAGCGGAGGTCCGATTCAAGGAAGAGAAGGCGATTCATTGGTTGAAAAAAGGGGCTCAGCCTACCCCAACCGTACGCCAACTTTTGGTCCAATCGGGTATTTCAAAAAAGTTGACGGAGAATAAAGGAGAATAGTTTCCTCTTCCCCAAGTCTTGACGGGTCAGGGATCTCTCTCAGAGACTGGATTGAGAAGAAGCGGAGGTGACGCAATGAATATCAAGGATTTAATTGAGTACATTGCAAAGGCACTGGTCGATCATCCAGAACAGGTAAAGGTTTCTGAAATCGAGGGAGAGAAGACCTCGGTACTTGAGCTCTATGTTGCCAAGGAAGATTTGGGAAAGATCATTGGAAAGCAGGGAAGAACCGCCAAGGCAATTCGAGTGATCCTGGGCGCTACCTCTGCAAAATTGAAGAAACATTTTGTATTAGAAATCATCGAATAATGATTCATGAAGAAGGATCTCTTTCCTATCGGCAGGGTCATCAAACCTCACGGAGTTCGGGGAAAGATCAAGGTCGAATATTTCGGGGAAGATTTCAGTCAGTTTCATCTTTACCGGAAGGTGTTCTTCGAAGACCGGATGAGAAGGCTGAAGTCCTATGAAATCCTGGAGACAACGCCACAACCGCCTCGCCTCATCCTCCAGTTGAAAGAGATTCGAACCGTTGAAGAAGCTCAACCCTTGGTGGGGAAAGAGATCTTTATCCGGAAGGAATCTCTCCCTGACCTGCCCGAGGGAGAATACTATTGGATTGAAATTCTTGGAATGGAGGTTGAGACTGAAGGAGGGAAGCACATCGGAAGAATTAAGGAAATCTTGCCGACGGGGGCTCACGACGTCTATGTGGTCCAAGGAGAGAGAAGCGAGATTTTTCTCCCAGCGGTCGAGAGAGTGATTCGGAGCATCAACCGTGAGAAAAAGGTAGTGAAGGTCGCCTGGATGGAAGGGCTATGGGAGAAGGGGGATGAGGTTTGATATCCTGACCCTTTTCCCCAAGATGTTCTCTTCTCCGTTACAGGAGAGTATCTTAGGCAGGGCTGTCGAAAAGGGACTCGTCCAAATCCGAATCATTAACATCCGGGATTTTGCTCGTGACAGGCATCAGGTAGTGGATGATACTCCCTACGGGGGAGGTCAGGGCATGGTGATGAAGGTGGAGCCTATTGCCCATGCCATCGATTGGGTGAAATCCGAGGGCCCTTCTGCTCGCGTGATCTATTTGACGCCCCAGGGGAGGCCGTTCCATCAGGAACGGGCCCGGGAATTATCTTCCCAAAGTCACCTCATCCTCCTCTGCGGCCGATATGAAGGAGTGGATGACCGAGTGAGGGAGCTCTTTGTGGATGAAGAGATTTCCATTGGAGACTACGTCCTGACGGGAGGGGAACTGGCAGCGATGGTGGTGATCGATGCGATCACAAGGCTTTTGCCGGGTGTTTTGGGATCGGATCGGTCTGCAGTTGAGGATTCTTTTTTCAACTCCCTTCTGGAATATCCCCAGTACACGCGGCCCCTTGACTTCAAGGAGAGCCGCGTTCCGGAGGTCCTGCTTTCCGGGAATCACTCGGCCATTTCTCAGTGGAGGCGAAAGGAGGCTCTCAGGCGCACGTGGATCCGGCGACCGGACCTCCTAAAAAGAGCGGATCTTACGTCAGAGGATCGAGAACTCCTGGAGGAGATCCGGAAAGAGCGCTCGACGGATGATCCTGGATAATGAATGGTACGGGCGCCTCTCATCTCTATATTGGATTGGTTCATCATCCTATTTATGATAAGCGAAGAGAAGTGGTGGCAACCGCGGTTACAAACTTCGATATCCACGACATCGCCCGTTGTGCCAGAACCTATGGCCTCGGAGGCTTCTTTGTCATCACTCCTCTGGAGAGCCAGGCTCAATTAGTCGAGAGAATTATTCGCCATTGGGTTGAGGGGGTCGGGTCTTCCTATAATCCCACAAGAAAAGAGTCTCTTTCCCTTGTGCAGGTTTCTCGGTCCATTGATGAAGCCGACTTGGAGCTTACCAGGCTCTGGAAGAAGAAGGTGAAGCGAATTGCGACAGGAGCCTCGCCCGATCCAAAAAACATTGGTTTTGATTCGGTGAGAAAATTGATCGGGGATCGAGAGACTCCTTTTCTCATCCTCTTTGGAACCGGGTGGGGCCTGACCCAGGAGGTGAAAGACAGTTCGGATTATCTCCTGGCACCGATTGAGGGGAAAGGGTATAATCATCTTTCCGTCCGCTCTGCCGTGGCCATCATTCTGGACCGACTGCTCGGGGAACGATCTTAAAAAATAAGTTTGGAGAGATGAGTTCGGAGTTCGGAGACTAAATCAACGTAACACTCCGAACTCCAAACTATACCAGATGGAAGGAGTACGAAGATGAATCCGGTTGAAATGGTTGAACTCGAACAATTGAGGACCGACCTCCCTGAGTTTAGAGTGGGGGATACGGTGAAGGTTCACGTCAAGATTGTGGAAGGGGATAAGGAGAGGATCCAATCCTTCGAGGGCGTAGTGATTCGTAAGAAAGGAGGGGGAATTCGGTCAAGTTTTACCGTCAGGAAGATCTCTTATGGGATCGGGGTTGAAAGGATCTTTCCGACGCATTCGCCCAGGCTCGATCGAATCGATGTGATCAGCCACGGAAAAGTGAGAAGGGCCAAGCTTTTCTACCTCAGAAGCCTGAAAGGAAAGGCCGCCCGTATCCGGGGAGAAAAGAAACAAGTAAATTGAACAATGACCATTGATCAATGATCAATGAGCAGTGCAAAATGCTCTTTCCTCTTCCATCCCAGCCCATGGATTATTTTGAGAGGATGTATTCCCGGCGGGGGTACCGCCAAATCGCTGGGGTGGATGAAGTGGGAAGAGGACCTCTGGCAGGGCCTGTCGTAGCAGCGGCAGTGGTTCTACCCCAGGACGGAATTGGGACGAAGCTCTTCGACTCCAAACAAATTTCCTCAAAGAAGCGTGAAGAACTCTACCCGTTGATCCTTACGGAAGCCTCAGGTGTTGGGATTGGAATCATTGGACAGGAAGAGATCGATCGTCACAATATCTTTCAGGCCACCTTGAAGGCCATGGTTTTGGCGATTGAGAATCTTCCTTTCCCTCCAGATTTTCTTCTGATTGATGGCACTCAAGGTCTAAGATTCTCTGTCCCACAGAAATCCATCC
>DATIGG010000613.1:0-6178 GCA_035454825.1 Thermodesulfobacteriota bacterium
CGCATATTCTTTCGATAGGTCATCAATGACAGGACCGATGCTTTTGCACGGACCACACCAGGTCGCCCAGAAGTCAACGAGAACCGGAAGATCAGATTGGAGAACTTCGACTGTAAAATTTTTGTCATTCACATGAAGCAAACTTTCAGTGGCCATCTTTCACTCCTCTTTTTGTGAAGTTGTTTTTTCCCTTCCGAATCTATTCACCCCTCACTCTTCAATTACAGTCTCCTTGCCACGACATAGTCCGCCAGAGTAAAGAGCGCCTGTCGAACCTCTGAATCTTCGAAAAGATGAAGATGCCTCTTGGCCTGATCGACGTATTCTTTGGCCCTTTCCCAGGAATACCGGATGCCCTGGGATCGTTCGATGATTTCCACTACCCGGAGGAAGGCCTCTTTGGTCAGGGAGGCCCTGTCCACCGTTTCCTGGATGAAGGCCTTTTCTCCAGGAGTGCAGTGCCTCAAGGCATGTATCAAAGGGAGCGTGATCTTCCCTCTCTGGAGGTCGATCCCGATCTTTTTCCCAAATTCCTCCTCCCTGGAAGTGTAGTCGAGATTATCATCCGTCAACTGAAAAGCAATCCCCATATCCAATCCGAAGTGAGAGAGAGCATTCTTTCTTTCTTCGGAGACATCCGCCAGGATCGCGCCCACTTGTGAGGCGGCAGAGATCAGAGAGGCGGTTTTGCGACTAATGATGGAGAGGTAGTCCGCCTCAGTAAGGGAGAGGTCATCGGTTCGAATCAACTCTTCCAGCTCTCCTTCTGCCATGAGCGTGGTAGCCCGCGAGAGCGCTTGGATGATTTCCCAGTTCCCATTTTCGACTAAGAGGGAGAAGCTTTTGGTAAAGAGGAAGTCCCCGACGAGCACGCTCGCTTCGTTTCCCCATTTAGAGTTGGCTGACTCATTGCCTCTACGGATTTCCGCCTTGTCCACGACATCATCGTGAAGCAATGTGGCCGTGTGAATAAATTCAACAAGGCTGGCCAAGGGGATGTGGTGGTCTCCCTGGTATCCACACAGTCTTGCGGAAAGTAAGAGAAGAATGGGTCGAAACCGTTTGCCCCCGCTCAAGAGGAGGTACTCCCCGATGGCTGAGATGATAGAAACGTCCGACTTTAAGTTTTTCCGGCATTCAACATCCACCTTTTCGAGATCATCCCGGATCAGTTCAAAGGCTTTCTCTATGGCCACGGTTTTCGGCTCCGCGAAGGGGCGGACATTCTCAGAAAGATCCATATCCAAAATTATTAATCGATTCAGTGCGGGTTGTCAAAAGATATTTTTGAGTCTTCTGAAGAGGTCCTGAAATCTCTGATTTCAGAGATTACGACGTGATCCCATCGATATGAAATCGATTCGCAATAGGAGAATCGGTCTAACCCCGGTGGGGAAGGGAGAACCTGTCAAGAAACAAGGGTTCCACGATCTTGAGTTCCATCCCGCCCCCTTTCACAGACTCAACCTGGATCAATGTTGCATCTTCCGCCTTTCGCGGGTGGACGAACTGCAATTTTTTCGGCTCCAGGTTGTGGTCTCTCAAGGCGACCAACAGGTCGATGGCCCTTGAAGCAGAATAGATGAGGTAGCATCGGCCCTTGGTTGGGAGAAGGTGGGCAGCGACTTGAACCAGCTCGTCGAGGGTCCCTTTGATCTCATGACGGGCAATTGCCTTTTCCTGAGACGGATTGATCCTGCCCGTAAGATTTTTTCGATAGGGAGGGTTAGAAAAGACTACGTCGAAAGAACCGGGTGGAAAGATCTCCTTTGATTTCTTGAAGTTCTGATGAAAAATGCTGATACGGTCTTCAAGGCAGTTTAAGATGACATTTTTTCTGGCCAGCTCCGCCAAGCTCTTCTGAATCTCGATGCCTACGAAGGATTTGGCCTTCGTGGTCTTTGAAAGCAAAAGGCAAAGAATCCCACAGCCCGTTCCAAGGTCGATCGCCTTCTCATTGTTCCGGAGGCGAATGAATTGGCTGAGGAGGATGGTATCAATTGAAAACCGGTACCCCCTTTTCTTCTGAAGGATTGGAAGGGTTCCGTCAAAAAAATGATCGAGGGTTTCATCAGAAGCGGGAAGGAAATCAATCATATTTCATCAATAAAAAGCGGAAATTAGATGGAAGTAATACGCCATGCCCGGAGGGCGACCTCGAACCATGAAAATATCCTTCGGTCCTGGGTTAAGGTTACGGCAAGGAAGCCCGTTTCGTTTAGCATTAAAGGGTTACGTCAAGTTCTTAGGACCAATCCCGCCTACAGCGGGATAACCGAATGACGATACGGGCCCTGCACCATATTAGGTACAGGGCGGGCACCCTTCGACAAGCTCAGGACGAATGGTTTTTCTCCGATCATGGTGAGCCTGTCGAACCATACCGTTACCCGTTGGACGAAACCTATTTTCTAACAAAGAACGGTAGCATAGACGGAATAGGTTGTAAAGGTTAAAATTCGTTCATGAACACGAACAAGCTGTATAGAAACTGTCCAGAAGGACTTAAACAAGGCTGGACGCTTCTTTTAAACTCCGTTCATTAAAAAGGTAATAATTATGAATGATTAGGGTAGTCGTGAAAAGAGTTGGTATAGATATTGCTGTGAAATTATCTTGACAAAGGTAGGATAAGGGGCTAATTTAAAATCGGGATAGGGAGGAAGACGTCATGAAGAAAATCGGGTGGTTTTGTTCTGTTTTGGTCCTGACCCTCTCTCTTTGTACCTCTGTTTCCCTGCTTGCCCAGGAGAAAAAGGAGAAAGAAGAGATCTATACGATCGAAAAAGGAGATACCCTTTGGGATATTTCTTCGCGGTTTTTGCAGAATCCATTCCTCTGGCCAAAACTTTGGCAGAGAAATCCCTATATCACCAATCCCCACTGGATCTTCCCGGGGAATCCGATTCGTCTCGTCTCTCCCGAAGAGCCTGTGAAAGAAGAACCTAAACAGGTAGGGGCGGAGGAGAGACCGAAAGAAGTGGCTCAAGAACCTGCCAAGAAACTTGACGTCAAGAAGGTGGAGCCTCCTCCCGAAGTGAAGAAACCAGAGGTCTTGGCTGAGCAAAAGCCCCCTGAGGAGAAACCCCTCGTTTTTCCGGAGCTTCGAACTGCGGGCTTCTTTAGCGACATTGATTATCGGGGAATTGGATCTATTCTGGAGAGCAGAGAGGGAAAGACTTTTCTTTCGGCAGGGGACATCTGTTACGTCGGCTTCAAGACAAAAGACCCTGTTTCAATCGGAGAAAGATATACGATCTTCAGCCCGACCGAATCCCGCCTGGCAATGGACAATAAATTTGGAAGAAGGTATAATATATTGGGTGTTGTTCAGATCATTGATCAATACGGGAATTACTATACAGCAAAAGTGATTGAATCCTTTCAGGAGATTAAGCGAGGCGATTTTATGATGCCTTATAATAAAGACAAGATGGAGGTCGGGATCGGAAATAAGTAAGCACCCATAGCTTTTTAAGGAACATTCTTAATCCTTTTCAGGCTTAGGAGATGGGAAGCGCTTAGAACAAATTGAGTCCCATCATTTCTCTTGAGCCTTTTTTGTTGTCCTCTTCACCTTCTGCCGATTAGGCATCTCTCGCCTGAGGACCTTCATGGCCGAAGATATCTTTTATTGGGTTGCTTTGAGTCTCATCCCCGGGGTGGGGAGCGTTCTATTCAAACGTCTTCTCGATCAATTTGAGACTCCGGGGGCTGCCTTTAAGGCTTCATTGAAGGAGTTGCTAACCATCGAAGGCCTTGGGGAGAAGATTGCCAAAGAGATTCAAAAGGGTCCTTCCGAAGAGAAGGTGGAGAAGGAACTCCTTTTGTTAAAAGAGGCTGGGGGAACTCTGCTCACGCTCAAGGATGATCTCTATCCAGCGCGTTTGAAAGAGATTTATGACCCTCCTCCCTTGCTTTATGCGAGGGGAGAGATGAAAGAAGAGGACGATTTTGCCCTCGCTATCGTCGGAAGCCGAAGGACCTCCATTTATGGGAGATGGATCACCGAGAAGATGAGCCAGGAGATCGCCCGGCATGGGGTGACGATCGTCAGCGGAATGGCAAGAGGGATTGATTCCGTTGCCCATTTGGGCGCAATGTCAGGGGGAGGAAGGACCCTTGCCGTGCTGGGCTGCGGCATCGATGTCATCTATCCACCCGAGAATCGGAATCTCTTTGGACAGATCATTGCCCAAGGAGCAGTTCTTTCTGAGTTTCCGATGGGGTCGCCTCCCGAAGGGATTCACTTTCCAAGGCGGAATCGGATCATCAGTGGTTTGTCAATCGGAGTGGTTGTCGTCCAGGCAAGCGAAGAGAGCGGCTCTCTCATTACGGCCGAGTATGCCCTCGAGCAGGGAAGAGAGGTCTTTGCGGTTCCGGGAAATATCGGCGCCGAGGGGAGCCGCGGAACCAATCGGCTGATCAAAGAAGGCGCGAAACTGGTTGAATCGAGCGAGGATATTCTCGGGGAGATACTCCCGCAATGGGAGAGAAGGAAGGAAGGGGCCCCCAAGGCTGCATCTCCGGAACAGGGCCTTCCCGGAGATGAGAAGATCGTTTATAAACTGTTAAACGATTCTCCTCTGCATATCGACGCGATTATTGGGAAAAGCCAACTGGATCCTGGAAAAGTGTCAAGCCTCCTTTTAGACTTGGAACTTAAAGGCCTCATCACCCAGTGGCCAGGAAAATGTTTTACCAAGAAACTGTAAATGATCAATAAATCGTTAAAGGAAAAGGAAATGTCAAAGGGATTGATTATTGTTGAATCACCTGCAAAGGTGAAGACCATTCAGAAATTCGTAGGAGCAGACTATCTCGTCAGAGCCTCCTTGGGCCATATCAAAGACCTTCCCGAGGGCGAGCTCGGAGTGGATCTTCAGAAGGATTTTCAACCCCAATATGTCTCCATTCCCGGAAAAGGGAAGGTTGTCCGGGAACTCAAAAAGGCGAGTAAGGAAGTGAGAAATATTTATCTTGGACCTGACCCGGACCGGGAAGGAGAAGCCATCGCCTGGCACATCGCCGAGGAGATCGGCGATGGGGATAAGAATATTTACCGGGTCCTTTTCAATGAGATTACCCAGAGGGCTGTCCTTGATGCCCTCCGCCATCCCGGACAACTTCAGCAAACTAAATATGAAGCCCAGCAGGCAAGGCGCATCTTGGACCGGCTGGTGGGATATCAGGTTAGCCCGATCCTGTGGGACAAGGTTCGGCGGGGACTCAGTGCAGGCCGTGTCCAATCAGTGGCTGTGCGCATCGTCTGTGAGAGGGAGAGAGAGATCCGGGATTTCGTTCCGGAGGAGTACTGGAGCCTCATAGCGACCCTTCAGGGAAAGGATTCAACGGTCCCTTTTGACGCCAAACTGACCCGGTGGAAAGGGAAGAAGGTCAAAATGGTCAATGAACAAGAGGCATTGGCCATAAAGAAGACCCTTGAGGGAGCGACCTATAGGGTCTCAAAGATCACCCAGCAGGAAAAACAACGCCACCCGCTTCCTCCTTTCATCACCAGCCGACTTCAGCAGGATGCTTATCGAAAGCTCTCCTTTTCTGCCCAGAGGACGATGAGGATCGCCCAGCGGTTGTATGAAGGCATGGAGCTTGGCGAAATCGGAACCGTAGGCTTGATTACTTATATGAGGACGGATTCACCGCGGGTCGCTACTGAAGCGGTTCACCAAGTGAGGGATTGGATCAAGGATCGGTTCGGTGAATCCTATCTGCCTCCCAAACCGAATTTCTATAAAAGCCGTAAGGGTGCCCAGGAAGCCCATGAGGCCATCCGTCCAACCTCGATGGATTTGACTCCAGACAAGGTGAAGAACTATCTTGAGAATGACCAATGGTCCCTGTACAAGCTGATCTGGGACCGGTTTGTGGCTTCCCAGATGGCTTCAGCTATCTTCAAACAGACCACAATCGAAATTCAAGCGGATGAGGCCCTTTTTACCACGGTGGGTACGGTTCCGATCTTCCAGGGCTTTATGGCCCTCTATGTGGAGGGAGTAGATGATCCTCAAAATGGAGATCAGGAGAAGACCTTACCGGCTCTATCGGAAGGTGAACTGCTCGCATTATTAGGTCTCACTCCAAAGCAGCACTTCACCCAGCCTCCCTATCGGTTTTCAGAGGCCACTTTAATCAAGGAACTGGAGGAAAGGGGGATAGG
>DATIGG010000614.1:0-3746 GCA_035454825.1 Thermodesulfobacteriota bacterium
CGAACTAGGGGGAGTTTTCTATAAATAGCAGGATGTAATCGTTAACTTTAAAGGTTAGTCTGGATTGAAGGTAGGTGGAAAAAATAACCAAAGGTGACCTGGCAGGACTCCGTTTTGCGAAGGCTCAATATCTGCTGAGACTGTCGAAAAACCTTCTTAAACGATAAACTTCTCCTAATGGAGTGAATTTTCGTGAGGCTTTTTTGGCAAGGGAGTTTGTCTTGCTATTGATTTTGGCTACTTATCATTCTTTGGGTACTCAGACCATTAAGTTTTAGGCATTCGCCTGGCCTATGCAAAACCAAAAGTCAGGATTTTTCCTATATTGTGAACCATGCAGTACAAAACCCACTGGATATTGACTTTGATTTTTCCTCTAAGCGTAAAGCGGTTCAACCCCTTCCCGTACTTGATGTTGGCAAACACGGGTTCGGCGATCGCTATCCTCTGGTGATAGATGTTGCGTCCCCTGTCCGTATCTACCTTCTCAGCCATCTCTTTGATTAGATTTCCGGGAGTGGCCCCTACAGGGACACCGAGATAACGGCCTTGGATCACATTGCCTCTAATACAACGACTCTTTATGGGACAACTGCCGCAGTCGTTCCGGTTGGCTACATACCTCCTGTAAATGACCCCGTTCGCAATCATTCTTTTGCGCCGCGACCGCAGAATCTTTCCATTCGGGCAAACATACTCATCCGTCTCCTTCTGGTATTGAAAATCTTCTAAGATGAACCTCTTCGTCCGCTGCAATCTCCATCGTTCTTGTGTCGCAAATCTCTCGTCCCTCGTTCGGAATCGAATATCTGGAATATAAGCATCCAGACGTTCCTCTTTACACTGACTCAGATTGGCTGGACTGCTGTAATTGCTATCCGCTACCAACTTCTTCCCCTCAAAGTAATCGCCCTCATACCCCAGGGCTTCCATATTCTCTTTCGCCCCTACCATCATGGGACCAATATGGTAATGATCCTGCCCCTCTCCAAAGGCCTCCGCATGGACAATCACTTGATGTTTGGAATCGACGAGCGCCTGGCCATTATATCCTTGAATCGTTCCATGGGAGGTCATCATATTGGCCGATTCGTTATCCGTCACATTGCTCTTGACCTCTTTGCCCTGCCGTCCCAATCGGGGGCCATGTCTCTTCAAAAACTTCCCAATTCGTCTCGCGTTCTTCTTGAGCCTGTCAATCTGCTTCGTCCGATCCAATAATGACTCGCCTTCCCCAGTCTTTCCCTCCTCCTCTCCCCTCCGGTCTACTTCCACTTGTCGCCTGAGGAGATCCTTGACCTGCTTCTCTATCTTCTCTTTCTTCCGCTTCAGATCCGATATCTTCCCACTCCACTCTTTCGAAGCATTAGAAGGCACTTTACTCCCATCCAAGGCAAACAGAGTTCCTCCTAATAGATGGCTCTCTTCGCAAACCAACAGAATATCTCGAAACAAAGGCAATATCTCATTCCTCATCGATGAAACAAACGCAGCAATCGTGCTGTGATCCGGACATTGCCCACACGTCAGTGCTATAAACGTAATATTCTCACGGCACGCTCGTTCCATCTTCCTCGAAGAAATCAACCCCCGGGAATAAGCGAACAAGACCACCTTCAGGAGAACTTTTGGATCATACGCCCAGCGCCCCGTTTCATCGTTGTTGTATCGGTCCTCAAACACCGAGATGTCCATCCGGTCTTCCACCAGGGTGTGGATTGCAAACTCCAATGTCCCCGGCATTAATTGATCTTCAAGTGAAACCGGAATCATCACTCGTTGGGAATAATCGTAAGGTCGATATTTGGCCATGGCTCCTTCCACTGGAAACGAAGACAGATTCAACACACGAATTGAACATTTCTACCCCATCTCTCTTCTTTTCTAAATAGCGATCGTTACTGTTCTCAAAATAAATTTGACGCTCAAATTCGATAGGAGGGATTCTGCCCAAAATATCGGCGAGGCTTTTTCGACAGTCTCGCTACTAATTATCAACAAAATACAGGCTGTTGAAAAACTAGGTTCCCGCAAAAAGTGTCTTGGCAAATGGGATTGTCAGAATGTTCAGAGATCGCCATGCGAGTAAATCAGAGACCCGGTTCCTTGGGTAAGGTATCAGGCGCCCCCGGGCTTCAAGGGCTTCCGTCTTTGGTCTCCTTCGGGATAACAGCTTTACCATCCGCTTGATGTTCTGTGCGGTGGCGGTCATCAGCACTTGCTCTCCGACAAACTTCCACCTCCTAAGTTTGGCTCTTCTAAGCCCCATCCATTCCTTCGCTTCTCCGAATAACTCTTCAATCTTTTTCCTCATCCGCTGCGAGATACGATAGGCCCTCGTCTGATTTAATTGCCTCGCTTGTTGGATCGAATCCTCATGGATGTGATAACTCACCGATCTCGCCGTATCCCTCGTACACGCCGCCTTCCTCGGACATACCACACAATCCTTCTTCCTCGCCCTGTAAACATACTGCCTGTTGCTTTTATGGATGCCCCAATATCTCAGCGCCTTACCCTCAGGACATAGAAATCGGTTCTCCTCTGGGTCAAAGCCAAAGGCCTCTATCGAATAGATCCCTCGGTCATTTTGGCTCCGATAATCCATGATGGGAATGTGAGGCTGTATCTTCTCTTTGATCAGAGCGTCGATAAACTCCCCCGCCGAGTATCCTTTATCCGCCCCTAAACTCTCGGGCCTCATTCCAAACCTAAAGGCGATCCTTCGTATCTGTTTGAGCGCCTTCTCGCAATCGGTCTTCCGATCCGGTTTCCCCACATCCGTCCCTACGATAATTCGACTCCCATTGTCCATCAGATAGGTAACCCCATGATAAAGATGGGTGTTCGCTTCCAAGGATTTCCTCGCCAGTCGCGCATCCGGATCGGTCTTGGATCGATGCGTCCCGTTACTAATCTTTTGACCCCGGGGAGGATAGTCATCCCGAGGTTCCCACGGCCCCTCCTCTACCCGGTTCTCTTTCTCCACTTTCTCGATATATTCCCGAGAATCCATGCTTACCACTATAGGCTCAACGCTCTTCAATGCCGCATTGGCTCGAACATACGTGCTGTCAACCGTTAGATGCTTCCCACTCAATAACCCCCTCGAAACACATTGATTCACAATCTCATCGAAGAGCTTCTGAAAGACATCGCTCTCGGAGAACCTCTCATGCCGGTTCTTGGAAAAGGTCGAATGATCCGGAACCTTGTCTTCAAGGTTCAAACCTACAAACCACCGGTATCCCATGTGCATCTGAACTTCTTCACATAACCGCCGCTCTGAAGTAATCCCATACAGATACCCGATCAACAGAATCCTGAGCAGAACTTCGGGATCGATCGAAGGACGCCCCGTGTGGCTGTACAAAGGTTTAACTTTATCCCGAATGAAACCAAAATCGATATGCTTATTGATCAATCTCAACAGGTGATTCTCCGGGACCATCTCCTCCATCCGGACGTAATAGAACATGCGTTCACTGCGTGGCTTTTCTCCTAACAATGGCTCCTCCTTCATTTCGAAGTTGCCATATTCTATCATCCTGCTATATTAAATCAAAGGAGTTAATAAGGAGAGTTTTTCAACAGCCTGAATAGACCTGACCCTAGTTGCTAGTTGCCTTTCACTTCATCGAGTAAAGTTGAAGTGATACCTTTTTTTCTTGGGCTCGCATTTATAGGTCAAGTCCTTTTCTTCCTGTAAAAATGGATGAGCATAAGGTTCCTTTTTGGTTTTGATG
>DATIGG010000615.1:0-3160 GCA_035454825.1 Thermodesulfobacteriota bacterium
GTCCACCGCCGTAGTATCCCCCACCGGAGTGCCCTCCACCACCGTAGTATCCCCCACCGGAGTGCCCCCCACCGCCAGAGTGTCCACCACCATGACGCTGGGCAGAGGCAATGCCCGAAAAGAGAATAAAAGATAGAACAACACCAACCAAAATGATAACCGCCATCTTTTTCATGTTTCACCCTCCTTTCTTTCTATCCGTTGCCTAAAGGGTTTGAATAACCGTCCATTGCTCAAAACTTGCTTAATTCTTCATTACTAAACTAAGATAAATTTAATCTCAACTTAAGCCGAATATAGTTTTTGACGCAGGATGCCAGCGTTTTATTCAATGCCTTACCAGATTCTTTGGTAGTCCATTTAAGACCTTGTTAAATCAATGAAATTAAAGACAATGATCTGAATAGGGTGGCATTGAAGAATGTTGAACTGTAAACCCAGGACATCTTGCCAAGATGGTGCCCTCGGAAAAGGCTTCCATCTGAAAAACAAACCTGTCCCCTGGATTCGTTCCGTTTATTACTGCTTGGAATGTTGTATGGTGCCGAGATTTTGGAAAATAGCGAGGAAGGAGTCCTTATGGCGGACTCTTCCCATGTGACACATTCTTCTTGACACATAATACCATTTTTATATATTATACTCACCCGAAGAGGAATTCTTGTAATTTATGGTGTGATTGATTTGCTTAAGATCGACTTCTCGTCAATTTACCACAATGTAGGTGTTGTCATATGTTTGGGTTAGGTGACGCCTGGACCTGGGCACTCATTGGGATTATTTTGATAATCATTGAGGTGATCTCTGTTACCTTCTTCTTTGTTTTCTTGAGCGTGGGTGCGTTTATCACAGCCCTTGCTGTTGTTTTGGGCGTTGAAAGCTTTGCAACGCAGGTCATTATTTTTTCTATCAGTTCGGTTCTGCTTATAGTGGTTCTGAGGAAAAGCGCGAAGCAGCTATTTGCACGACATGGTGACATGCCTCCCGAGTATGTCGGGCAAAAGGTGGAGGTTATCGAGGATATCGTGCCTGGCAGGGAGGGGTATGTCACATACCGTGGGAGCCGTTGGATTGCCTACAGTGACGAAAAAGAGACAATCCCTGCGGGGTCTTTCGTTGAAGTCGTGAGCAGTGACGGAATCAAGCTAAAGATTAAGAAAACATAGGAGAGAACGCCATGAATTACTTTGGTGGAGGCATGAATTACTTTTTGATTGGCATCATTGCGTTCGTCGTTATTGTGATCTTGAGGTGTATTCGGATTGTCCCACAACAAAGCGCCTATGTGGTTGAACGATTAGGAAAATATCACAAAACCTTAAATGCCGGCATGACAATCATCATACCTTTCTTTGACTATGTCGCATACAAGCACACCTTAAAGGAGCAGGCGCTCGATATCCCAGAGCAAGTTTGCATCACTAAAGATAATGTCCAAGTGGGTGTGGATGGTGTCATCTTTATTCAGGTGATAGAGCCAAGGATGGCGTCCTACGGGATCAGTAATTACCATTTTGGGATTGCGCAGCTTGCACAGACCACCATGAGGAGTGAGATCGGGAAGATCGATCTGGACAGGACGTTTGAAGAGAGGACCACCATCAACGCTGCTGTGGTTACTGCAATAGATGAAGCTGCGAAGAGCTGGGGGGTGAAGATTTTGAGATATGAGGTAAAGAACATCACACCGCCGCAGACGGTCCTTGGTGCAATGGAAAAGCAGATGCAGGCGGAGCGGGAGAAGAGGGCGGTAATATTGCAGTCTGAAGGAGAGAAACAGTCCGCTATCAATAAGGCTGAAGGTCAGAAACAGAAAGTGGTTCTTGAGTCTGAAGCGGTAAAGCTGAAGCAGGTAAATGAAGCGCAGGGCCAGGCCGAGGCTATAAAGGCGGTGGCTCAGGCAACGGCTGAGGGGATACGGGCTGTTGCGGCCTCGATCAAGTCAGAAGGTGGCCTAGAGGCTGTTCAGCTGCGGGTCGCGGAGAAATTAGTGGAGCAATTTGGCTCTCTCGCAAAACAGACCAACACACTGATACTGCCAGCTAATTTTGGTGATATGTCGTCTTTGCTGGCAACCGCTTTGAGCGTTATCAAGCAACAAAGTAACGAATCGAAACCAACAATGAAATAATTTTTAAAAATCAGGATTTGAGAAGAAACCTGGGAAAGAGCACGGGAATGATCGCTGAGGCCATGAATAAGTTTGCCCCGGATAAACCCTGGCAGAAGGTTGAGTAGGTGGTTGGGACAGGTCATATCGGTTGAGCGGCATAGATGGTAGATTGCGGGAAGGAGGGTGTTATGAGCAGGAAGGAATGGTTGGTAGGGAGTGCAGGTTTCGTTTTCACGGCGATCTTTTTGGCGATGGTGATAGCGAGCCTATTTTCGGCTCCTTCATTCGCGGCCGATCACAGGACGGATGCAGTCCAGTTAGTAGAAAAGTCGAAAATGACACTGGAAAGCTTTCTATCTGACGGTAACATGGGCGCTTTTAACGATCTCATCAGGCAGGCGAAGGGTGTTTTCATTGCTCCGCAGGTGCTGAAGGGCGCTTTCATCTTTGGAGCCTCGGGTGGCAGCGGGGTCTTCGTCACGTGGAGCGAAAAAACAGAAAGGTGGGGGGGACCTGCCTTCTACACAATCGGGGGAGCGAGTTTCGGTCTTCAGATCGGTGGCCAGGCGGCGGAAGTGGGCATTCTGGCAATGACCGACCGGGGTGTTAAGGCACTGCTGTCGAGCAGTGTCAAACTTGGAGCTGATGTAGGCATTGCGGCGGGCCCAATCGGCGTCGGGGCTTCGGCAGCGACCGCCAATCTGAGCGCGGACATCCTGAGCTTCTCTCGAGCCAAGGGGCTCTATGGCGGGATCTCGCTTGACGGAGCTGTTGTAGCGGTCCGAGGCGTTTGGAATGAGGCCTATTACGGCAAGAAGGTCGACCCGATCGATATTCTGATCGTCCAGGATGCGATGAGTCCACAGGCAGCCTCCTTGATCCAGGTGATTGAGAAGGCATCGGGAAGAAAATAATGTTCATTTGTTGGGCGGCCTGATGACGGAAAAGAAGGGTGCGATCGAATTCGAGTTGAATATTCCTCTCGGTCAAGTCCGGCCCTGAACATCAATGAAATCAATATATTTAAGGGCTTGGTTCTCTCGATCG
>DATIGG010000616.1:0-9015 GCA_035454825.1 Thermodesulfobacteriota bacterium
GAGATGTATCCCCGGTAGTTATTTTCTACCAGGGTTCGAAGGATAGGGAGAAACCGTGTTTGTCCAAAACCAGGTCCTCTCCCATTCGCGTCATTGACATGCACGTGACAAAGCATCCTTGATTCGAGGGCTCGGAGAAGGGCATCGGTTACGGATGGCTCATTCTCGGAAGCGCTCCGGCAATCAAACATCAGCTTGAAATAGGGGTGCCGGATCTCTCGCACAAACCGGAGCCCATCCTCTACCGTGTTGATAAAATTGGTGTGGGTCCTTGTTAGGGGTTCTATGCAATAGAAGACATTCCTCTTCTGAGCCGTCTTCATGCATACCTTAAAGGTCTCCTTGGCGTGTTCCCGGGCAAGGGCGGGGTTCCATCCTTCCTGGACCATCCGCTGATGGGGAGAGCCGTGCAGGAGCAGTTTTCCCCCGATGTCGGCACATAGGTGGATGAGAGCCTCAATATACTTCTGAGTCCTGGTGCGGATGATTTCATCCGGATGGTTGATCGACAGGCCCTCGGGCTTTCGGAGAAGCCAGTGGAGTCCGACGATTTCAATGCCGCATTTTTCAGCGGCCTGCCGTATGGCTTTGCGCCTTTCAGGAGAGATCTGGTTGACCGAATCAGCCAGCGTGTAAGGCGCGATTTCAACCCCGTCATAGCCTACTTTGGCGGCATACTCAATGACCCTTTCAATCGGCCATTCCCCGAAGAGCTCATTACAAACAGAGATCTTCATCAGACCTTCTCCAGCCACCGTTTTTCGATAGCAGCAAGCCTCTCGCGCTGTGTGCCACTCAGGTGCTCGGGTGGAGGACCCTTTAGAATTGATTGGACCTGATCCGCTGCCCTTTCCGTAAGCGACTGACGGCCTCCCTTCTCCCACAGGGCCCATCTCTCCCGACTGAGAAGTTTTGTCACCAACAGTTCTTCGCGAAAATGAGAAAGGGTATGTTCGTGGCCGAGATAATCCGCCTTCTGGGCCAATTCTCTGATGACAGAAACGGCCATCCTGGCTTCATCAACCTCGATACCTTTCCAAGCCCGGAGGAGCCCTGCTGTGATCTCATTGTCGATCACTGCCTGTTCCGGTGAAATCGCGAGGGTGGCATCGAGGTTTCCGATCCCCCAGATGAGGTTCACGCCTCCCAGGGTGTGAAGGAGGCCGAGGAGGGTTTTTTCATAGGAGGCCTGTGCATCCGGGATCTTTGATTCTGTGCTTGCCCATGACGCTGACGGCAGGCCGTGAAAACGTGCAAGGGCATTTCCCGCAGCGCCGATCAGCCCCCCCTCGGGCGAGCCGGTGAGGGTTTCAACAACACGCATGTCGAAAATATGAGAAAAACCGACATTGAAGACAATCGGCCTTCCCGGCTCAAGCAACTGGGCAATGGCAACCCCACTCATGGCCTCTGCGTTTGCCAGCGCCAGCGTGCCTGCCAGGGTCACGGGTCCTGTGGCCCCTGAGATGACCTCGGAATTGATCATGAGAGGGATGCCGTACCCAGAACTCACCCGGAAGACCTCAAGCGCGGAGTCGGACCAGCGGAGAGGGCTCACACAGGTGAAACCGAGACTAAAGATGGGGTGTTCTCTCAGTGATTTCCCTTTTAGGAGCACCTCTGCCATCTCCAGGATGACTTCCACGCCCTTGGGAGTGAAGATCACGGGCCGGAGATGCTTCTGGGTGTTTTCAGCCATGGCCCGAAATCCGACAAAGTCTCTTGCCGGCGGAGGATAGTCGGAGAGGCTTGTTCCTACGATGGCGTGAAGGTGAGGAAGGTGGTGGGCCACCTTGCAAAACTCGACATACAAGTCCCTTGTCAATTCCTGCCTCTGCGTCCCTCTCACATAAAACAGGGCGTTCCCGGACCAGAAGAGCGGAGGGGAGCCTTGCCTGACCTCAAGGAGGTTTCCCTGAAGGTCTGCAAACCGGACCGCCTCAGGTGCCTGATGGAGGGATTCGCTGATCAGCGTCCGGGGAAAGAGAACAGCGGAGTCCTTTCCCTCTTTTCCTCCTGAGTCGAGCAGGAGTCTTCGTACCTCAGGATGGGTGATCCTGATTCCGACCTCAGAGAGTATCCCCAAGCTTGACTCGTTAATCTCACGGATCTTGTCTCTTGCGAGGAATCCTTCCATTCTGCCTCTGAGGAAATTATATTTACGGAGTATTTAAAACTCAGCAAGGGAAGTTTATAATGAAGCGGATCGTTTTTCAAGTTCTTTCTGACCCTACCTTGTAGAAACGGACAGACGATTCAGGATTAACTCAGGGTCTTGGAGATATTATTTCAATTTGAAGAAGGAGGCTCATATGGACAAGGTGCGTCTTGGGATGGTGGGGGCCCGGTTTGCCGCCCACCTTCATCTCAACAATTACGAAAAGCTGAGGGGACCCAAACTTGAGATCGTAGGGATTGCCTCAAAAAATGAAGAGAGCGCAGCCAAAACTGCGAGGGAGTTCAAGATTCCCTCGGTCTATGCCGACTATCGCAGGGTTCTTGAAAGAAAGGATGTGGATGCAGTGGATCTTTGTGTCCCTACCTATCTCCACGAAGAGATGATCCTCCTGGCGGCAGACGCGGGAAAACATGTGATTTGCGAAAAGCCCCTGACTGGATATTTTGGGACAGAGACCGACGAGGAGGTTGGGTTGAGGGTTTCCAGGGAGGTCATGCTCAAGGGCGCAATGGAGGGTTGTAAACGGATAAGAAGGGCCGTCGAGAAAAACCGGATCCGGTTCTGTTACGCAGAGGACTGGGTCTATGCACCCCCTGTCACAAAAGTCAAAAGGATCATTCAAGCAAGCGCTGGAACCATTCTCGATATCCGGGCAGAGGAGAGCCATTCGGGCTCCCATGCGGAATACTCCAGGAGATGGAAGACCTCTGGCGGAGGAGCCCTCCTCCGGCTGGGATGCCATCCGATCGGCGCCGCGTTACATCTCAAATACTACGAAGGGCAGCTCAAGAATGGAAAACCGATCAGACCCAGATCCGTCATGGGTGAGGTCGGGCATCACACCCGGATTCCTTCCTTTCAAAAGGAGTCCCGAAAATGGATCGTCACGTCCTGGGAAGACGTGGAGGATTGGTCCGTTCTTGTCATCACGTTTGAGGATGGTTCCAAGGCAACGGTTTTTGCCTCGGATGGGGTCCTGGGAGGCACCCGGAACACGATGCAGGTCTACCTTTCCAATGCCGTCGCCTTTGCAAACATCAATCCCAATAATGCGGTGGAGGTCTACGCACCTGACCCGGGCATCCTCGGAGAAGAGTATATTGCAGAAAAACTTGAAACGAAGGCTGGCTGGAACTTCGCCAGCCCGGACGAGGACTGGATGAGGGGCTATCCTCAGGAGTTGGAAGACTTTGTGGACTGTCTCCTGACAGGGAGAGAGCCAATATCCGGGCTCGATTTGGCGGAGGACACTTTGAAGGTCGTCTATTCAGGTTACCTCTCAGCCGAGAAGGGGCTCCGGGTAGGGATCGAATGACCGGGTAAGGTCAGGTGGATTTTTCTATGGGGGGCCTTCTTGAGGCATTCTTCAGTCAGTCCGTCTCTACTTCTGTTTCCTACCGATTCCCAGGCCTCGCCACACAGTTTCCCGGGTCTCGCTCATCATGCCCTTGAAACGGGGATTTCTCGCGACGGCCGTCAGCACGGTGAGAGCGATGAGGATGATGCAAATAGGCCTCGTGAAAAGAGGGGTAATCGCCCCGGAGGTCAACATAAGGCTTCTCCGGAGATTTTCATCCAGCATATCACCGAGGATGATCCCGAGGATAAAGGGCGCATCCGCAAATTCATACTTTCTCATCGCGTAGCCGATCACTCCGAAGATCAACATGATGAGGATGTCGAAGGTCCTTGCACTGATTGCGAAGGAACCGATGGCACAGAGAATAAAGACGATAGGCATCAAGATAGAGGTTCTAGCATTCAAAATCTTCACCATCGTCCTCACCATTGAGAGACCGAGAATCAGCATAGCAAACGTTCCGATGAGGAACATGGCAGAGACTTCATAAACGTAATTGGGAGTTTCGATCATCAGAAGGGGACCTGGCCTCATTCCATGAAGCCACATGGCTGCCATTAAGACGGCGGCTGGCGGACTTCCGGGAACAGCGAGGGCAAGAACAGGGATGATTGCTCCACCCACACAGGCATTGTTCCCTGTCTCGGCAGCGATGAGGCCTTCTTCAGCGCCGTGACCAAATTTTTCGGGATGCTTACTGGCCCGGTGAGCGAAGTCATAGCAAACATAAGAGGCGATATTTTCACCGACCCCGGGGATCGCTCCGATGATCGTTCCAATAATACCCGACCGGACGATGTTCTTCCGGCTATCCCAGAGGTCCTTCATCCGCGGGATGACCCTCTTGATCTGCATTGGCTTTCCCCGTTTTTCGATTTCGGAGAGTGCATTGAGCACCTCGGGAATACCGTACAACCCCACCAGGGCAGGGATCAGGGAGAGCCCTCCGGAAAGTTCCACGCTCCCAAAGGTATACCTGGGGTATGACTGGATGGCATCCATCCCGATCAGGGCGGCGAAAAGACCCAGGACTCCCGAAATCCAGCCCTTCACGGGGTCTTTGGGAGCAGTCAGGTTACCACAGATAACGATCCCAAAAATGGTCAACCAGAAGAATTCAAAAGATCTGAACTGAAGGGCGATCGCTCCTAACCAAGGAGTGAAGAAAGAGAGAAAGAAAAGACCGATCAACGACCCCAAGAAAGAGGCTGTTGTGGCAAGACCGATGGCCTCTCCCGCGCGACCGCTTCGGGCGAGGGGATAGCCATCGAAAACCGTCGCAGCAGCCGCTGGGGTCCCCGGCACATTGATGAGGATGGCAGAACGGCTTCCGCCGTAGATTGCGCCGACGTAGATGCAGATCAGGATAAGGATGGCATCGCTTGTCGCCCACTGGAAAGTCAGCCCAGTGACCAATGCAATTCCCATCGTGGCCGTAAGCCCGGGCAGCATTCCCACGATGATACCGAGCTGGGTGGCCCAGAAAATCTCGAAGAGCGTGGTCGGGTTCGAGACAAATTTCCATACCTCTTGCAGAATGATCAAAGGCCCCATCGGCTATTCTCCTTCAGGGAAGAGGGACGAGAAAGATTCTGGAAAAGACCAGGGAAATGGTCAAAGAGCCTGCTACCGCGATCAAGAGGGCGACGAACCACTTTCCTCTCCCGAAGATGAGGAAGGAGAGAAAGAGATAGAGGGTAGTGTCGACGATGAACGGGATATGTCCCAGCAGGACATAATAAAGCACGAAGAGCGCCAGGCAGATCAAGAAACGAACCACCTTCTGCTGGCGAAGAAAAGTCTTGACGGCTTCCATCGTGGTTCGGACCTGCTGGCCCTGGTCCTTCAAGGATCGTGCAAGAAGATAAATGCTCATAAGAAAGAGGACAAGTCCAAGAAAAAAGGGAGTAAACCCCGGATTCGAATAGAGGGGTCCCCATTCCGGAAATCTTGGGAATCCGAAGAGGGTGTAGATCATGATGAAGAGGCTTGCGGAGATCAAGAGGATAGAGGTGATGAAGTCGGCCTTGGCCATTTGTTGCCGGTCCATCTTCTTACTCCCGGTGGTAAGATGCAGAGCGGGGATTCCACATTTTCAAGTGAAATCCCCGCTCCATGTTTATAATCTTGAGGTAATTAGGGTTTCTTAAACCCGAAATCCGCCGGAGACTTCTTGGCTTGCCCGATATCCTGGAACATCCAGTTTACGATCGATCCGATGCTCTCAATCGCCTCATCCGCCTCCTTGCCACGGATGTTCACTGCCTTACAGGCCTTCTGGTCGGCTAACCTCTTGATAGATTCCGATTGGCAGGCTTTGTCGAAAGCGTCGTCAATGGCCTTTTTCACCGGTTCAGGAATATCCCTCGGAACCTGGAGACCGAAGAGGTAGCCAAGGGGTAAATGATTCGGAATAAATTTCATGACGGGAGGAATTTCTCCATATCCTGAGATCACCAACGGGTCTCTGGACATGACGGCTAAGGCCTTTAACTTCTTTGCCCTGAGCATATCCGCCACCTCCAGAGAGAGTTGCATGACGGTATCCACCTCTCCCTGAACCGTAGCCACCACCGCAGGATACCCACCCTTATAAGGGATATGTTTGTACTCGATACCGGTGGCTTTTCGGAAGGTTTCAGCCGCAGCATGTCCCCCGGCCCCGACCCCAGCAGAGGCCACTTTCACCTCGCCGGGTCTCTTTTTCATTTCTGCGACCAGATCGAGAACAGAGTTGAACTTGGAGTCTGCGGGAACGGTGATCACAATGGGTGTAAAGATGGCAT
Source organism: Thermodesulfobacteriota bacterium (assembly GCA_035454825.1). Classification (GTDB taxonomy): domain Bacteria; phylum Desulfobacterota; class BSN033; order BSN033; family UBA1163; genus DATIGG01. Next base: position 6,326 of record DATIGG010000616.1, read on the forward strand.
AATAATGATGCCAATCCTTGTGGGAAGGATATTCGAGAAGTCCCAGCGTCTGATAGGTGACAACACTTCCGTCGGCATTTCCGGCCCACGTATAACCGTCGTGTTTGGCATCGTAGACGCCCTTCTGGCCGATGGAGCCGGAGCCACCAGGCTGGTTGATCACCGCGATTTTTTGGCCCAATGTCTTTTCCATTTCGCCTGCAAGCACCCGGGCAGTCTGATCCGAAGCTCCTCCGGCAGCCCATGGTACGATGAGCGTGATAGGCCTTTCAAATTTGAACTGGGCAGATGCCAGGGATGCCGAAAAGAGGATCAAGAGCCCGACAACTAAAACCACGTTCCGTATTCCCATACATTCCTCCTCTGCAAAGGTATTTAAAATGAAGCAGGAATACTGTATAATGAACCGGAAAAATTTGCAAGGTCATCCGCCTTCTCATGCAGGAAGGACAGGATTCAATCCATTCCAGATCCTCCGGGAGAAAACGCATGAACGTCTTCATCTGTTCAACAAAAGCAGAGCTTGGCAAGAAGGCTGCACAAAACGGCGCTAACCTCATCCGTCATGCGATACGTTCAAAGGGGTCGGCCAACATCATCCTCGCCACGGGAGCCTCTCAATTTGAGATGTTGAAGGCCTTGGCTTTGGAGGAGAAAATCCTCTGGAACAGGGTTGTTGTCTTCCATCTGGACGAATATGTCGGGATGCCTATCACTCATCCGGCCTCCTTCCGTCTCTATCTCTGGCAGCGATTTCTCAGGAAGCTTCCCCTGCCGGTGAGAGCCTTTCATCAGATCGATGCTGAGAAAAACCCTGGGGCAGAATGCGAACGCCTTTCACGACTGATCCGTCAACATCCGATCGATGTGGCCTTCATCGGAATTGGAGAAAATGGCCACATCGCCTTCAATGACCCTCCGGCGGACTTCAAAACCACGAGACCTTACATCGTGGTTCGTCTCGACGAAGCCTGTCGAAGGCAACAATTGGGGGAAGGATGGTTCAGAAGCCTGAGGGAAGTTTCGAAGCGAGCCGTTTCGATGTCTGTTCGTCAGATCATGAAGAGCAATACGATCATCTGTAGTGTGCCAGACCAACGAAAAGCTGAAGCTGTTCAGGCCTGTTTGGGGGGGCCGGTCACGTCCCAGGCACCGGGCTCGATCCTGCAGAGACACAGACAGGCGACGGTCTACCTTGATCGCCAATCCGCGTCCCGGCTGAGCCGGTCTCGCCCTCCATTTTGATCAGATTCCAGGCCTGATCCACCGTAAACCATGCTCCTATTGTTGCCCCGTACGAGCTTTTCTGGCCCGCCCTCAAACCCGATATCCCCGGTTCGTAAACTCAAATACCTTGACATTCCCCAAACGATGATTATCTTTTGTTTAAAAATTCAGAAAGGAGGGATTGAATATGGCAATCGTCCGATGGCAACAGGGTGAATTGTCGGAATTTGACCGTTTGCGGCAGGAGATGGATCGGCTGACGAACCTCTTTTCCTCGGGCCAGGAACCCTTCCTCAGTCGTGTTTATCCAGGCCTGAACCTGACAGAAGAGGGCGACAACTTCTTGGTTCGGGCAGAGCTCCCGGGGGTCAAGGGCGAGAATTTGGACGTATCTGTGGTTGAAGGGCGGCTCGTCATCCGAGGCGAGCGGAAGATTGAGGCGGAGGGAAAGGAAACAAACTATCACCGGAGAGAACGGGAGGCAGGTTTTTTCAGGAGGACCATAGGTTTGCCTGCCAAGGTAGCTCCTGATAAGGTTTCTGCAAGCATGAAGAATGGGGTATTAACCATCACCCTGCCTAAAGCAGAAGAAGCCAAACCACGAAAAATCGCCGTGAAGTCCACCTAACAGAGGAGGGAGGTGTTTCTTATGAAGGAAAAAGAAATTGAGCTTAAAGAAAAGAAGGAGCTGAAACCAACGGCAGGAGAAGGAACCCGACCTGGCCCACTCTTCATCCCCGCCGTAGATATACTTGAGGACCCAGGAGGGATCACCATATTGGCAGATATGCCTGGCGTTGACGGCAAGAATGTGGATATCGACCTGAAGGACAACCAACTCACGATTACGGGCCGGATTGATCCCGTGGAGGGAGAAAAAGAAGTCTCGCTCTACAAGGAGTTTCTGTACGGGGATTATTTCCGCCAATTCGCCCTATCGTATGTGATTGATCAGAACAAGATTACGGCCAAGATGGAGGATGGGGTTCTCCGGCTGATTTTACCCAAGGTTGAAAAGATGAAACCTCAAAAGATCAAAGTTTCTTCGGTATAACTACGTCAGGAGAAAGATTCATTATCCCTGAAGAAGAGATCGGCGGGGGGAGGATGTTTCCTTATGTCAAAATCAGGGTATCCCCTCGCTAATCATTCTTCAAAAAAAATATCATAAACTATTGGGCATACCAGCCCCCAAGACTGACCGTATCGGTCAGATGGAAACCACCTTAGGCAAGAAAGAATCGGGCACCCTCCTCAAAGTCTATTCTTAAGTTTTCGAAGACTCCTTGAGGGTATTTTTCAACCTTCTCGTCCAGGCGAGCAGGCTTTCGAGCAGTTCCCTGATTTTCGCTCTTGTTTTCGGGTCTGTCACCTTGCCCTCTTTGTCAATCTTTTCATGTGCGGAGGGCACCATGACCTCGGGTCTGTTCAGGGGATGCATGTCAAGAAAGACAAAGGTCTGC
>DATIGG010000617.1:0-3223 GCA_035454825.1 Thermodesulfobacteriota bacterium
GAAGCGTCGCACAAACCTTTGAGAGATTTTTGATTACAAATGTGACGTAGCGAAACCCGATCTGAGCCTCCAATCCAACCGGTCCCTTGGGGGGCATGGTTCGGGGGACGATCAGCTTAAAGTCGCTGCTGCCAAACCGCAGGCGGTACATCGTTCCAAACCAGACCGGTATCTTTTCGATAAATTTTAATCCCAGGAGGTCCTGATAAAACTTAAGGCTCGCGTTGATATCACTAACCAGAATCCCCAGATCCAAAGAGTCCTTCGCCAATTCCATCATTTTCGTTTGCTCCTTTCCGTCTTTTGGTAGTTTTGCCGTTTGGATGCATGAGCATACTACATTCTTTTCTAAAATTCAATTTGGCCGAGGAGATTGTTCATCTCCGATGGGTACTTGGAATCATTCACGGAAAAAAGGTCTATGAAGCAATAGAAAAAAAGATCTAAGGTTATCCCCACCTATTTTGGTCTCTCGCTCTTTTCGATCACTATTCTCTAACTCTCTGTTACTAAAGCCTGGCCTTTCTCATCGGTTTTTTTGTACGGTCCTCTACATGATATAGAGGTTTTTCCAGCACAAGATTGATTCGAGGATTCTTCACCGGCATAACCCCTACCTCCACTTAACGTGTAACATTTCTGTTATACCCTGTCAGACCGATCGGGTTTCTTGCTTCCTTCATACAATTCATATTCAAGGAGTCTACATTCGATCTCGCCGTTATAAAAAGGAAGCCTTCGTTTCGTTCTTAACCCAACTTTCTTTGCCAAAGCAAAATTTCCCGTAAAAACATATCCCATGTAACCCCGGCAATTCTTTTTAAAAAAATCACCGATTCCTTGGTAGATCTTTTCGAGTTCTCTAATTTCCCCCAGCCGTTCCCCGTAGGGAGGATTGAGCATCACCACTCCTCCTCCTTCCGGGACAGGTGTTTCTGAAAAATCGCAAACCCGAAACTCAATAAATTGATCCACGCCAGCAGTCATTGTATTCTTCTTGGCCGATTCAACGGCCTTCGGGCTAACGTCCGTGGCGATGATCTTTCCTTCGATCGATTTTTTGGTTTTCCCTCTTGCTTCCTTCCGCAATTTTTCCCACAGAGACTTATTAAACCGGTTGAGATGCATAAAACCATAATTGCTTCTTAAAAGGCCCGGAGCCCTGTCAAGGGCGATCATCGCCGCTTCGATGGCAAGGGTTCCGCTTCCGCACATGGGATTAATAAAGTTTCCATTTCCCTTCCATCCAGTTGCAAGGATCGTCGCTCCTGCAAGGGTTTCTTGCATAGGCGCCTCAAGAGGAATCTTCCGGTAGCCCCGTTTCGATAGCGGTTCGCCTGAAGTATCGAAGAAGAGGCGGCACTGTTTGCCATGCCAGTATAGATGAACCACAATGCCATCTTTCTTCGGACCGGAATCGGGACGCTGTCCGAATTTCTTATAAAACCGATCCACAATGGCGTCTTTACATTTCATATTGGCAAACCGGGAATCTTTGATGGTGGGGTGGGCTACAGAGGAAGTAACACAAAGATATTTATCTTTATGAAAATATTCCTCCCATTCGATTCGGAGGATATGTTCATAAAGTTCTCCGGGAGATTCGGCCTTGAATTCTCTGATGAGGAAAAGGACCCGGTGCCCTGTCCGGACGAAAAGGTTGAGCCTCAAGGTATCGTCCAGAGTGCCTTCTGTCTCAACCCCTGAAACCATTTCGGATATAACTGGAAAACCTATCGAAAGGATCTCATGTTTTAAATAAAGCGGAAGACCTTTAGGGCAGGTAATCAGGATCGGACTTTTTTCCATACAAAAACATGATTCAATCCGAGCTTGTCAAAAGATGAAGAGAGGTCACTTCAATTTCAAATCTTTCAAAAGGTCTCCAAAAGTCCCAAAATCCCCTCTTTGTTCTTCCTTTTGAATAAACTTTTCAAACTCTTGCCGGTCCTCTCTTTCCTCCATCACCTTCTGTGAGAGCCGTATCCTTCCTTTATCATCTATCGAGATGATCTCGACCTGAACTTCCTTGCCTTTTGGGAATCTCTTTTTTACGTCCCCCTTTTCCGAGACCTTTAGCTCTTCCATGGGGAGAAGTCCCCGGACCTTTGTCCCAGGCCGGGGAAGCCTGACAAAAAGGCCATAAGGTTTGCTGTCTTCAACGATTCCTTTCAGAACCTGCCCAACTTCGAGTCGTGGTTTTTCAGGGCCTTCCCCTTCTTTCTCCATCTGTTTCTTGATCATGGCCTCTTTGATAGATAGAGAGATACGACGTGCATTTGGATCCATCCCTGTAACCAGTACTTCGACTGTTTCGCCCTCATGCAGGACTGCACTCGGATGGGAAACCCGCTCGTAGCTCATTTCAGAGATATGAACGAGACCATCGACACCCGGCGCCACTTCGACAAAGGCACCAAAATCAGTCAGCCGGGAGACTTTCCCCCGGATGATCTCTCCTTCCTGGATTTCTAAGCCCTTGTCCCATGAATCAGGCACCAGAGCCTTCATGGAAAGCGCAATCTTTTGGCGACCACTCTTATCCGGCTCAATCTTTAAGACTTTTACCTTTACGGTCTGGCCCGGAGAGAGGACTTCTGAAGGACGGGTGATCCTCGCATGGGAAATCTCGGAGACATGAACCATTCCCTCAACGCCACCGAGATCGACAAAAGCGCCAAACTCGGTAAGCTTTGTGATCTTTCCCTCACACTCCGCATCAGGTTTAAGGATAGCCAGGGTCTCTTTTGCTTTTTTCTCCTGTTCTTCCTCAAGCAGGGCTCGGCGAGAGACGACGATATTCCGACCCTTTTCCTGGATTTCCATAATACGGAACTGGTATTTTGATCCGATATGCCCTTCCGGCTTTTCACAGAATTTGAGGTCAATCTGGCTCACCGGGCAAAAGGCACGATGGCCGGAAAGATCGATCTCAAATCCGCCTTTATTGACTCCTGAGACCCTTCCCTCGACTGGAATTTGGTTCTGTTGCGCATCCCGAAGAATGTCCAAGGCCTCAGCGCCCTGAACCTTGATCCCTTTGGTGAGATGGATCCCTTCCCGGGTTGAGGAAACTCTCATTTCAACCTGATCGCCTTCCTTGATCGTTAAACTCCCTTCTTTGTCCAGGAATTCATTTATCTCAGCGATCCCTTCACTTTTGCTTCCCAAATCAATAAAGATCGTATCCTTGCTGATCTTTACCACTTTTCCAGATACGGTC
>DATIGG010000618.1:0-4578 GCA_035454825.1 Thermodesulfobacteriota bacterium
AAAGGGGAAGGCGGGTGATTCAAAACCAATCTTTTCTAACTTTAACTCTAAAATGAGAGAGGTGATCCCGTCCAGTTTCTTCTTATAATGGACAATTTGGGACCCCTTCACTTCTTCGTCAGCCTGAGTCCAGTATCGGGAATCTGTGAGAAAGAAGGACCCTTTTCGGGTTAAGATTAAGGCGCCGTCGCTTCCGGTAAAACCGCAGAGGTAACGAATATTCTCGAGGCTGCTGAAGAGAACACCATCGAGTTGATTGGAATCGACCATCTTTCGGACCGACATCAGACGATTATTAAAGGAAAATTCCATCACTTTTTCCTCCGGTTCTGAATGTTCATCAGCCACGTTCCAAGGGTTTGGAGTCTCTTCTCCCTTAAACGAACAGATTGGGCAATCGAAGGAGGGGCAACTCCAAGTTTTTCACTCAGTTCCTTCAGTCTTTCTCTGATCTCCAGATCGCGAGGGTCTTTTTCCGCCAGGGCTTTAAGGATTTCGTAAGCCTCCTGAAGGTGGCCCTGCTTGAGATAGACCTCAGCCAGTGTCTTTGTCTTCATCGGTTCCATCGTGGACTGGGCCATAGGAGACAAATTAGAGGATAATTCGGAAAAAGTCAACCCTCGACTTGGTATTGACACATTGTTCAATATAAAATAATATGAATAAGCTTTTAAGACCAAAGGAGGGGTCGATGGAAAAGAAATACCTTTTTTCACCAGGACCGACGATGCTTCCGCCGGAGATCCTTACCAAAATGGCGGAACCCATCATGCACCACAGGGAACCGGAATTTGAAAAGATCTTTGCTGAGATCAGGGAGGGACTGAGATACCTTTTCCAGACGAAAAACGAGGTGCTCATCTTTACTTCCTCTGGGACGGGGGCGATGGAAGGAGCCGTTTCGAACATCCTTTCCAGAGGGGAAAAAGCCATTGTTGTTCGAGGAGGAAAGTTTGGTGAGCGATGGGGTGAGATCTGTAAGGCCTACGGGATTGAGTTCATTCCGATCGATGTGGAATGGGGGAAGGCTGTTTCGCCCAGCAGGATTCGAGAGGCTCTCACATCGGATCCCTCCGTCCGAGCGGTTTACACCCAGGCCAGTGAAACCTCGACCGGGGCGAAACATCCCATCCAGGAGATTGCAGAGATCGTCAACAAGTTTGAAAATGCTGTCCTGATCGTGGATGCCATCACGGGGATCGGGGTCTTCGATATTCCCATGGACAAGTGGGGCATTGACGTTGTGGTGAGCGGTTCCCAGAAGGCTCTCATGTTGCCCCCAGGGCTTGCTTTTGCCGGCGTCAGTGATAAGGCGTGGAAATTCGTGGAGAAGTCGAACCTGCCAAGGTACTATTTCGACTTCAAAAAGGAGCTAAAGAACATCCAGAAGAATCAGAGCGCCTACACCCCCGCGATCACCCTGTTTGCGGGGTTACGGGAATCTCTTCGAATGATTCAGAAGGAGGGGCTGGAGGCCGTTTTCCAGCGGCACGAAATATTGGCCGCAGCCACCCGTGCAGCAGTGAAGGCCCTGGGCCTGGAGCTCTATGCTCCTGATTCTCCGAGTAACGCCCTGACAGCAGTCAAGGTTCCCGAGGGCGTCTCAGGAGGGAAACTGAAGAATCTGTTTTTTGAGCGATACGGAATCACGGTTGCAGGAGGTCAGGATCAGGCCAAGGGCAAGATTGTTCGAATTGCCCATCTCGGATATTATGATCGCTTGGATATGATCATGGTCATCTCCGCGTTGGAGATGCTTTTGAAGGAGATGGGTTATGCTTTCGAACTCGGAACAGGAGTGAAGGCGGCTGAAAGGGTCTTGATGAAAACGTAAGCCATGCATTGAGTTCAAGGGGGGAGACATGGAAGAGTTGAAGAAGGTATTGATCAGCGATCCTTTATCGAACAGAGGACTCGAGATCTTGGCCAAGGCCAGGATCTTGAAGTACGAGATTAATACAGGCCTCTCTTCCGAAGAATTAAAGAAGATCATCCGTGAATATGACGCCATCATCATCCGAAGTGAGACGAAGTTGAAAGCGGAAATCATTGAAGCTGCAGACCGCCTGAAGGTGATCGGAAGGGCGGGAATCGGACTGGACAATGTCGATCTTCGGGCAGCGACAAAGAAGGGGATTGTCGTGATGAACACTCCCCAGGAGAATGCCATTGCGGCTGCCGAGCACACCCTCGCTCTCATGTTTTCCATTGCGAGGAAGATTCCCCAGGCAACGGCTTCGATGAAGGGTGGCAAATGGGAAAAGAAAAAGTTCATGGGGCTGGAGCTCTATAATAAGACCCTGGGTGTCATTGGAATCGGCGTCATCGGAACGGTGGTGGTCGATCGGGCAAGGGGTCTGAAGATGAAGGTGCTCGGTTATGACCCCTTTCTGACAAAGGAGGCCGCAGAAAAAAAAGGGATTGAGCTGGTTTCCTTTGATGAACTCTTAGCCCGGTCTGATTTCATCACGGTGCACACCCCGCTTACGGATGAGACGCGGAACCTGGTCGATAAAAACGCCATCCACAAGATGAAAAAGGGGGTGATCCTGATCAACTGTGCCCGAGGGGGCATTATCAACGAAAAGGATTTATACGATGCAATCAAGGAAGGAAAGGTGGCCGGAGCGGCTCTCGATGTCTTTGAGAAGGAGCCGGCCATTGGAAATCCTCTTTTTGAACTGGAAGAGGTGATTCATACACCCCATCTGGGTGCCTCCACCGGAGAAGCTCAGGAGAATGTCTCCATTGCAATTGCCCAGCAGGTGGTTGACTACTTAGCCCTGGGTGAGGCTCGCAATGCCGTGAACATTCCCATGGTGAGTCCGGATATTCTTCCCTTGTTAAGGCCGTACCTGCGGTTGGGGGAGAATATGGGAAGTTTTCTGGCCCAGATTTCCAATTATGCCATCGAAGAGGTCCTGATCGAATACCACGGCGAGGTGGTCGAGTACGGGACAAAGCCGATTACCACTTCCGTCTTAAAAGGCCTGCTCACGCCTTTTGTCGGCGAGACGGTCAACTTCGTAAATGCTCCGGTCATGGCAAAGGAGCGGGGGATACGGATCACCGAATCCACCAGTGCAAAGGTCGAAGACTTTGCGAGTCTCATTGCCATCACTGCCCGGTCGAACATGGAGCAGAATTACATGGCAGGGACCCTTTTTGGCAGGGAAGAGCTCCGGATCGTGAGGCTGAACAGCTTTTTCATTGAAGCGATTCCAGGCGGTCATATCCTGCTGATCCATCACTACGACAAACCCGGAGTGATCGGGAATATTGGAATGATATTAGGAAGGGAGAATATGAATATTGCGTCGTTGCATTCAGGCCGCGACCGGGTTGGGGGCAATGCCATCTCTCTCATCCATTTGGACGCTGCCTTACCGCCGGGAATGGTGGGAGAGATCCTGAGAATACCCAACATCATCTCGGTCCGTCAAGTCACTCTTTAAGAGAAAGCAAAAAATCTAATGGCCCTGAACCTTGTGATTCAGCGGTGAGGTGAACATGTCAAATATTGTGATTGTCGGTGCCCAATGGGGGGACGAGGGCAAAGGGAAGGTCGTTGATCTTCTCGCCCAGTATGCAGACATTATTGTTCGATTCCAGGGAGGGAATAATGCCGGTCATACCGTTTTTTTGAAGGACCAGAAGTTTGTCTTTCATCTGATGCCTTCGGGTGTTCTGTATGATGGCAAAATCTGTATCATCGGAAGTGGCGTGGTGGTCGATCCCGCGGTGCTCATCCAGGAAATGACAGAGCTCAAGACAAGAGGATGCCTCAAGGATGATTCCCAGCTCATGATCAGTGAAGAGGCCCACCTGATCCTTCCTTACCATCGACGGATTGATATCGCAAAGGATCGCGTTTTTAAGATCGGGACGACAGGCCGGGGGATTGGGCCTGCTTATGAGGATAAAGTCGCACGTTGCGGAATTCGAATGGCAGACCTCCTTGACGAAGAAATATTTCGTAAGAAATTGGAGGCGAATCTGCTCCAGAAGAATCTCTATCTGGTAGAGATCTTGAAAGAACAGGGTTTTGAATTTTCCGAGATTTTTGAGGAGTATTCCGGTTATCGGAAACAACTTGAACGATACGTCAAGGATACATCCTTTTTTCTATACGAACAGAGCCGGAAGAAAAAACAGATCCTGTTTGAAGGGGCTCAGGGAGCCCTCCTGGATCTTGACCATGGGACCTATCCTTTTGTGACCGCATCGAATACGGTTGCCAGTAATGCCTGCGCAGGCTCCGGCATTGGCCCGACAATGATCGATTCCGTGATCGGGGTGACCAAGGCCTATACGACTCGCGTGGGTGAGGGGCCCTTTCCAACCGAGCTTCAGGATGAGATTGGTCAGAAGATTCGCGAAAGGGGAGGGGAGTACGGTGCCACGACTGGAAGACCCAGGCGATGCGGCTGGTTCGATGCCGTTGTGGTCAATCATGCCATCCGGGTGAACGGGATCAAGAGTTTGACGATCACGAAATTGGATGTTTTGAATGACTTCGATACGATCCGTATTTGTGTCGGGTATCGGTTCAATGGCAAGATCATTGAGCAGGTGCCC
>DATIGG010000619.1:0-3248 GCA_035454825.1 Thermodesulfobacteriota bacterium
ACCAGCGGGAATGAGATATTGAAGACGGAGCAGGGGGGCGGCCTGATCACATTCTGGATTAGACGGATCAAATGAAATCAGGGGTCTTGTAAAAGGTTTTTTTGAGAGGATGATGATCGTGGATAAAGAGAAGAGGGAAAAACTGCTTGATCTTTTTCAATCCAAGCTCGACAGACCGATGCGATATTATTTGGATGTCTGTACGCGATGCGGTCTTTGCAAGGGTGCCTGCTTCGCTTATGCTTCGGTCCCAAAACCAGAATACACTCCGGTCTGGCGGGCTGAGGTGGTGAGAAAGATATACAAGCGGTATTTTAAGCTGAGTGGTCGACTCTTCCCGTTTTGGGGTGAAGGTACAGAAATTGAAGATGAGACAATGGAAAAACTGAATGAGGCAGCTTACACGTGTACGGGGTGTCGGAGATGCATGATGTACTGCCCTTTTGGTATCGATACACAGGCAATTCAATCAATTGCCAAATTGCTCCTGATCGGAAATGAAAGCGAGCCGGAGATCCTTTCCATGCTGGCAGATGCTTCCATCGAGAAAGGGAAAAGTCTTGACCTTTACAAAGAGTCTTTCATTCAAGGAATTAAGAATCTGGAGAATGAGGTGGTTGCTAAATGGAAAGGGGAGTCCGATCAGGTCATTCCGTTAGAAGTGAAGGGGGCAAATCTTCTCTACGTGGCCTTGGCTGGAGCCCATTCGATTATTCCGGCTGCTTCCATTTTTAATGCAGCGAAGGAGAATTGGAGCCTGAGTTTCTTTGAAGCGGTTAACTTTGGTGCTTTCGTAGGGGACCCCAGAAAAACCCAGCTCATCGCAAAACGAATTATTGACGAAGCCATCAGGCTCAAAGTGAAAGAGGTGGTCATCTGTGAATGTGGCACGGCTTTCCGGGTCATGAAGCATCTTGTGGGAAAACAACCTTTCGAGGTATCTCATATCGCCGAAGTCATTGCAAGATACCTCCGGGAGGGAAGGATCAGGGTGGAGAAGGATCGAATCAAAGAGGCCATCACTTACCATGATCCCTGTCAGTCTGCCCGCAACAGCGGGGTGATCGAAGAGCCTCGATACGTCTTACACCAATTGACCTCCAATTTCATAGAAATGACCCCGAATCGAGAATACAACCTGTGCTGTGGCGGAGGCGGCGGCCTGGTCGCCCTGGAAAACGAGGAGTTCAGAGAAAAGACCGGAAGAGCAAAGGTCAATCAAATGAAGGAGACAGGGGCGACCATCGTAGCCACGGGTTGCGAAAACTGCCATACGCAATTAGGGTTCCTGAATGAAAGGTACCGTCTCGGAGTAAAGGTGGAATTTTTGAGCAATATGGTTGCAAACTCATTGGTGATGAAATCTTAATATGGAGAAAGGAGGAGGATGAAATGGCTACTGCTTTAAAGGTCAAAGGGATGAGCTGTCAGCATTGTGTGATGTCTGTCACGAAGGCGCTGGGTCAACTCGAGGGAATTAAGAATGTTCAGGTGGACCTTGCAAAAGGAGAGGTTCGATTTGATAATACAAAAGAGGTAGCCTCTCAGCGAATCGCAAAAGCGATTGAAGAGGCAGGGTATGAGGTGGTTTTTTAGTCATTAAGTTATTGGGTAATTAAGTCATTCAATGAGCAGTGACTTATTGACCTAATGACTTCTTAAAACGAAAGGAGAAAAACATGCCAATCTACGAATATCGATGTCGAAAATGTGGAGAACTTTTCGAGAGGTTCATGAAAGTGAATGAGAGAGGAGATTCTTTAACATGCCCCCATTGCGGAGAGAAGAAGCCTGAGAAAATTCTATCCAGTTTCTCCTCATCAAAAGGATCAGAATCATCCTCCTGCGGTCCTGGGGGTGGATCAACAAGATTTAGTTGAGGCTAACGGATGACCGGTGGTTCACCGGTGAGAAGTCCTGCTCAGACTCCTTTCGTTACGGAATAACACGGATTGGACAACCTACGACGTTCGTTGGTTTTGTCTTCCCGTCTTGAACATAAAAGACATAACTCTCCAGGGCATGAGAGCCAGAGGTTTTTGCCCGAATCTGCATCCTGATCGTTCCTGGTGATCCATAATTTACATCCGATACCTTAACACAGTATGGGCTATCACCTGAGAAGTAGAAGCAGGCTGTCCTGATCTCTGGCATCCATCTGCGCTGTTTGTGGGGAAAGTATCTCTCCCGAGAACCTAATAAAAGAAAAGGCCCTATACCTTTTTGATATAGGGCCTTTTCTTTTTGCCAACAAGGGATTCTTATTTGCCTTTTTCTCCCGAAGACTTTTTTTTCGCTTTTCCCTTAGAAGGAGTCTCCTTTTCTTTTTTCTTCACCTTCTTCTCTTTTTTCTCTTTTCCTTTCCCTTTTTCTATTTTCCCCGTTCCCCTTTTCTTCTCCTCCGCCTCTTTCTTTCCTTTTCCTCTGGGAGTGACCCTTCCGATGGCTTCTTTCGCTCTTTCTACACGCGATTTCTTCTCTTCCGCCGGTGCATAGGTCACCAGTTCAACGAGGGAGAGGGGAGCTCCGTCTCCCTGCCGCCATCCCAGTCGATAAACCCGGGTATATCCTCCTTCCCGGTCTTTCAGCTTCGGAGCGATTTTGTCAAAGAGCTTCTTAACAATTCCTTCATCCCGGAGAAGGGCGAAAGCCTGTCTTCTGGCATGAAGGGTTCCCTTTTTTCCTAAACTGATGATCTTATCTGCCCAGCTTCGAAGTTCTTTTCCCTTGGCGAGAGTGGTTTGGATCCGTTCATGTTGAAGCAACGAGACCAGCATATTACGAAACATCAGCTCTCGATGCTGAGTATGACGACTTAATTTCCTGCCTGCGACACGATGCCTCATTGCTGGCTCCTATCCAATGGCTCCCGATTCCATTTCCTCTTCAGATTTCTTGGGGGGCCAATTTTCCAATTTCATCCCCAAGCCGAGTCCCATTTCGGCCAAAATTTCCTTGATCTCGTTGAGAGATTTTCGGCCAAAGTTCTTGGTGGCCAGTATTTCTGCTTCTGTTTTTTGAACCAGATCTCCGATCAACTTGATGTTCGCATGCTTCAGACAGTTAGCAGATCGGACAGAGAGTTCCAATTCATCCACGCTTCGGAGGAGATTTTCATTAAGGGCCTCCTTTTCTTCCTCACCTTCGGAATAAGAAATTTCCGCCTCTTCTTCTTCCTCAAACGTGACAAAGATGGAGAGTTGATCCTTCAAGATCTTTGCGGCATGAGCGACGGCTTCTTCTGGATT
>DATIGG010000620.1:0-3416 GCA_035454825.1 Thermodesulfobacteriota bacterium
TCCCGCCAGTTTGCCCGCTTGAATATCCTCGAGAGAGTCCCCGACAAAGATCACCTCTTCCGGGGGAAGGTCCATCTCCTTTAAAGCAGCTTGAATCATATCAGGATAGGGTTTATTCCGGGGCACATCTCCCGCGCCGAGGATCGATTTGAAATAGCCTGCCACTCCTAAATGGCCTAATGCCCCTCTTGAAAAGCGACCGAATTTATTCGAGGCCACCGCCAGGGTGATCCCTCGGTGATAGAGGGATTCCAATATTTCTCTTGCACCGCCGAGAAAATGGGTTTTATCAAGGTAGACCTCTTCATAACGATTTCGGATGATGGGAATGGCCTCTGCCATTTCCTCCCTTGAGAAGAAAGGCGCGAGCGTGGCTTCTAAGTCTACCTTCAAATATTGCTTCACCTCGTTCAAAGGGAAAAGGGCCTTTCCAAAGAACTGAAAAGCTTCCTGTAACCCCAGGTGGATGGCTTCATAGGCTTCGAGGAGCGTTCCATCGAGATCGAAAATGACTCCATGGACCTGTTTCCTGAGGTCCCTGAGAATCTCGTCGAAGTCGTGAAAGAAATGGCAGGGGATGTCCTGTTCAACGCAATAGGGATAAAGGGAATCCTTTGCAAAAACAAAATCGGCTTCTTGTGCGGCGCACCGGTCAGAAAACCCATTGCCCACAAACAGGATGGAATCGTACTCTTTTCGGTGAAGTTGTAACAACTTCTTTTTACAGGTTCCGCAGCGCCCACATTCCTCATTGGTAAATGGAAAGGTGAGAGCCATTGTCTTTCCATGAAGAAAATGGCCCTGATTCGCAAAAAAGGGGATTTCGGAGAGATGGTGAATCTCTAAAATGGTCCGGATATAAAAGTCGAATCCGTCGCTGGCAATTTTGATGTCGATGCCTGACTGCCGGCATGCATGATAAAAGGCTGAAAAAGAAGGATCAATCTTTGAGTGTTGACTGATGAACTGGCGGATGGCCGGTTCATCTCCCCGAAGGATTTCTGCAATCTGAAGATAGGCTTCCTTTGAGCCGATATTTCCCGCACAGAATTGTCGATCGATTGCCTCCCAATCTCCCGAGGAAAACCGGGTGAGAAGGACGTAACCCATGTCTTCAACACTAATAGTCCCGTCAAAATCGCAAAGGATGAGTGTCTTCATACATCAATTCAAAGGGTTCAAGGATTCAAGGAGTCAGGGGTTCAAGTGTTTTATTTCAGTTCTTCAAAATATTTTGAAATTCCAACATCCCTCTAACATTGTTAAATCTCATGTTTATGGGCCTTATTTAATTTTTCCATTGAACGCTTGAATCCTTAACCCCTTGGCCCCATCTTTTTCTCAGTCGTCCCAACCGATCTGGTTCTTTTTTGGAATGGGGAGTTTGAACTTTTCCTTCAACCGTCTGGCCACGAGGTCAGGAACCAAGCCCTCCACTGCGCCACCAAGTTTTGCGACTTCCTTGATCGTCCTGGAGGAAACGAAAAAATAGTCCTTATTCGTCATCATGAAAAGCGTATCAAGATGAGTATTGAGACTCCGGTTCATAGAGGCCATGTGGAACTCATACTCGAAGTCTGAAGTGGCGCGAAGACCTCGTAGGATCACCTTTGCATTTGTCTTGGCCACATAATCCACGAGAAGTCCTTTGAAACTGTCGACGATGACGTTGGGGGTATCCTTGAAGATAGCCTTAATTATTTTTCGGCGCTCTTCCGTCGTAAAGAGAGGCCGCTTCTCCGCATTGTGGGCCACGGCAACGATCACCTTGTCAAAGATCTCAAGGGCCCTCTCGACGATGTCGATATGACCGTACGTGATGGGATCGAAAGAACCTGCATAAATCGCGACTCTCTCAATGGTCATGGTTTCTCCTTTCATCTTTGAAGATCCCCAAGCTTAAATAAGGCGGATGATCACTCTGAAGCTCTATGAACCCAAATGGATTGGTTTGAGAATTGAAATCAATGTGTCACCCATCCGCCGCTGGCGGATGAGGTTCCATCCCCCCGAACGAGCGGGTAGAGGCTCCCGGCGGTGATGCTCGATGACCAGAATGGAATCATCGTGATAAATCGTCTCCGTCTCCAGTCTTTTTAGAGTCTTTTCGATAAGCCCCTTTTCATAGGGTGGGTCCATAAGAATGAGATCAAAACAGGCTCCCTGTCGCCTGAGTATGGGGATGGCCTGATCAACCTCTTTCAAAAGGACTTCTGACCGGTGCTCCATCTGACAGATCGAAAGATTTCTTTGGATGAGTTTCAAGGCATCCCTGCTTTTCTCGACAAAAACGGCTTTTCTGGCTCCTCGACTCAGGGCCTCGATTCCCAGATTTCCTGTACCCGCAAAAAGATCGAGAACAACCGTTCCCTCTACCTCTCTCCCCAGGATGTTAAAGAGCGATTCTTTCACCCGGTCCGAAGTCGGCCGAAGGATATCCTTCTTGGGTGTAATCAACCTCCTTCCCCCGGAAGTTCCGCTGATGATGCGCATCTCTTGAAATTGTAAGTCCGAAGCATGAAATCCGAAATTCGAAACAATCTCAAATGACCGAATTCTAAATGTTCCAAACAAAAAAGTTTAGAGATTTTGGATTTTGGAAATTCGAATTCATTTCGGATTTCAATATTCGGATTTTGGATTTTTAAACTCCAAACCCTGTTTGGTTCCCCAGCGAGCCGGGGGTTAGGTTTGAAAAAATTCCTTCAATCTCTTTTGCATCCTTTCCTGATGCGATCCTGGCCAGTAGATGTGAGAGCACTGAGAACACCGGTAAAACTCTTTTTGCTGGTTAAAAATGAAGTCGGGCACTCTTCCCTCGGCTTCTTCCCGCGTGATCTCGTTGAGAAGGGAATTACAGAGGAGGCACCGGGAGAAGAGGGTCTCCTCATTCAGGGTAATGATCCCCAGTCGGCGGAGTCCTTTGAGTTGGAGCACGGGGTCGTCTTCTGTGATTTGAACGACGTGATCTTCTTTCGTTTTTGGAGTGAGCCGAATGTTTCGGGTCAGAATGAGCCGTTCCTGCTGCCGGGCTATTTGGATCAATTCATGGGGGTCTTGTCCGCGGTAGTAAAGGGTATCATAACCCAGCATCCTCAATTCTCTGGCCAATTTTCCCAGCATGACATCAGCGAGAAACTTCATAACTTCTGCAAATTGGAAGCCCGAAATTCGAAACAAATTCAAATATTCTAAATCCGAATGATCCAAGGGAAAAAGCTAAAAATAGTCTCGGCATTAGGTCATTCAGATTTCAGAAATGGTTTCAAATGTCGATATCCGGATCTTAGATTAAAGATATTTCCCGATGATCGGTTCCAGGTCTCTCTTCGTTTTCTCAGGGATCAGATTCTTGTCCGTGATGAGAGCGTACTTCAGGGCTGTGGAGCAGGCGCACGTCCTCTGATTCGGAAGCT
>DATIGG010000621.1:0-2562 GCA_035454825.1 Thermodesulfobacteriota bacterium
ATCCCTTTTTCAAGTCTGCAGAAGTGTACATGGCCTCTGTTCCCTTTCGAGCGATCTTCTAGTATTAATCTATTAATCTAACCTAAATTTTCCTATTTGTTAAGAGGAAGGTGGAGGCTTGACAGGGTAACGTCAAAGTCAGGAGAAGGTAGGGGTGTCCTGACGGGCTTACCGATAAGCAACGGCATCCATCTATTCAGCTAACAAACGCGAACCGTAAATGTGTGGGAGTTGAGCATACGGTTCGCTTTTTAATGCTCATTGTAAGAACAGTACCCTTTTATGTCCAAGTGGTTTAGAAAAAGGCGCTCCGGAAATCGGGACGAATCTTATTTATAGCCCCAGTAAACTTAAAACGAGATGGGGTTTAGCCCAGAAGTCACGGAGGGCTTTGGTGATATTCTTGACCTTGGCCAACCGCAACAGGCTGATGGCAAAGTTGCGCAGACAAGCCATCATCTGGGGCCCCTTCCCTTTTCGAATTTGCCCCCGGTCCTCATCATATGCCATGTCCCGTATGTAGTGGGAACGGTTTTCAATAGACCATTGACCTCGAACGTAAGAGAGCACGTGCTCAGGGGTAGCCTTTTGGACTGAAAGGCTCGTCAAACCCAAGACCGTCTCCGTATGCACCTCTCCCGTCTTGAGGTAGATAAATTCTCGATGGATTCGAAAAACCTGAGCACAAAAGGGAAAGTCAACGTAATCGTTCAGAACGGTAGAGACCTTAATGGTCCGAGTTTCTAAACGTCCGTGACCTTTCTCGACGGTCTTGTACAGAGGGGGAAAAATCCTCCTCCTGGAGGGCTTCTATATCCTGACACAGGGTCTTTTGATTCTCCTTTGCAATGAAGACGTAATCGGCTCCTTTCTCCTCGACGATGTAGCGGGCTGTCTCTCGCTGAGTATGCATGGAGTCTGCGGTGACCACGCACCCTTTGACATCCAGAGGGGCTAACAAAGGGATCAACTCAGGAATTTCGTTCGTCTTCTCGCCAACTTCCCGCTGGGCCACCGTAACGCCTTGCTGGTGCAAAAATGCGCTCAAAAGGTGGACCTTGGTGCCGTCCGGGCGACGGGCCCCTTTCATGGTCTTCCCATCGATCGCAATACCATCTCCTCGATCGGTGATACACACAAGCCATTCTCCTAAAGCCCGGTCCACCCCATTGGCGTCCGCCTTCTGCAAGACCCGCCGAATCGTGGGTTCTGAAGGTGCTTCATATCGTCGCGTCTCCGAATGGCGGCGTGCCCGCAATCGTTTAAGCTGCCTCTGCGTCAGTTTCCCCGACCACTCTGCGATGGCCGTGTAACTGCGCGCCCCACTGAGAATGGCCCCAAGAGAGATCGTTAACACCGTGGCAAAAGGATGACGAATCCCCCGTTGCTTCCGGCAATCCGGCAAACGCCTCAGTCGCTCATAGAGGTCTTCCATCTGTTTCGGACTCAGAACCCTATGGCTCATCCCGCACCTCCATTGTGAATGAGAAATGGGCTCACATAACCACTGCCGGGCTCGACGATGCAGTGGATAGACCCACACCTGCTTCGGTTGGCCATGCCACCAGTAACGTCGTCCCGATTTCCCATAGCCCAATGTCTGTCCCACCGCGATCCAGTTCGCTGCACGATAACACCCTCCCGCAAATCGGGACATATCCACAAACGTCTCCGCTAACAGAACCGGATGCCCGTGTACGGCCTCCCAATCCCGACTCAGTCGCCTCAGATTTAACGACAACACTCGGGATGCCAAATTCGCTATCCGCACTCCAGGCAAGATCAAGAACCGAGTATTATTCGCAATCAGATGCAAACGCTGGTACTGCAGGACCTCTACCCATCCAATCCATTCATCCCGTGCCTGACATTTTAGGGCCGCTCCCTGCCATCCGATCAACGCTAACCAGTGAGCCTCAAAAACGGCTACGTAACGTAGAGTCTTGCCCACCAACCCTCTCAATCCAAGATAATGATGACTCTCCATTAACTGATCCCACTGCTGCCGTTCCCCGGGTAATACGAGACGAACCTCCACCGCACGAACTACCTCGGAATCCTTGAAGGCAGACCACTGGGCCAGTTCTTCCATAAAATGCATTGTACAGGATTGGAAAAGGAAAAGCCAGAAAAAAATGATAAGTCTATCGGTTCAATATCTTAGGCCTGAGTTTGACGTAGCCCTGAATCTAAGACAACACGGCCAGAGAGCTCTCTTGCGTCTTTTATAGGGATCTCGATCGATGCTTTGAAGAGTTGCAAATAACGGTGAACAAAATTGTTCATAGGCCTCCTGGCGCATGTACAAAATTGTTGACATTCTATGGAAATATCTATAATAATATAACTTCACCGGCATGGATTTCCAAATGGGGGTGACTTATTTCTGATCCTGAAGTCCGATGGACCGCTTCGGAGAACCGTTGAAGCCCGAGACACAAAAAGGAGTTGCATCGCAAGATTCGGGCTTTCATCCAAGGGTGCAAACCTGAAGGATTTTCACACGGCTGTGATCGAACGGTCTTTCCCGGATCCCGCGTGAGGGTGTGCATGGACATAAGG
>DATIGG010000622.1:0-3923 GCA_035454825.1 Thermodesulfobacteriota bacterium
AGGTATCCTGAAAGTGTTCGATCAACTCACCCGATCTGTGCACGAGGCAATGGTATAGAGAGGATTACAGATGAAAGATCGGTATAAGGTTCTCATCGTCTTAGGTGTATTTGTGGCAGCATATTTCATCCCCTTCGGAGACGAAAGGGTAAAGAAGGCAATCCTTGAGGCCTTCTACATGATTCAGGATTATGCCCAGAAGCATGTGCTTTTGTGCCTTGTCCCGGCATTCTTCATTGCAGGGGCTATTACGGTCTTCGTTTCAGAGGCGTCGGTCATGAAATATTTAGGGCCTCTGGCGAGCAAGTTTCTTGCCTATTCGGTCGCTTCTGTTTCCGGAACCATTCTCGCCGTCTGTTCCTGCACCGTGCTTCCGCTTTTTGCAGGCATCTACCGCATGGGAGCGGGGATAGGGCCTGCAACGGCTTTTCTCTATTCAGGCCCTGCCATCAATATTCTCGCCATTGTTCTTTCCGCAAAGGTCTTGGGCTGGCAGATAGGGCTCGCAAGGGCTGTTGGTTCTGTGGCTTTTGCATACGTGATCGGTCTCATCATGGCATTCATTTTCAGAGATGATGAGACCGAAAAAAAGAAGATCCAGATGGCAATGCCTGCTGAAGAGCCACCCCTTTCCCTCTGGCAGGAGACCGTCTACATGGCCTCTATGATAGGTGTCCTCATCTTTGCAAACTGGGCAAAGCCTGATTTCACCGAGGGGTTATGGTATGGCGTATACACCCTCAAATGGTATGTAACCGGCGCTTTTGGCCTTCTGTTTACATACACCTTTGTGAAGTGGCTCAAGGCAAGGTTCTGGGTGTCGTTGATCGGGGTCATTACAGTTACCCTTCTTGCGATTATTTTCCCAGACCATCCACTTCTTTCGTTTTCTGCTGGCATCGCTTTTCTTGTTTATGCGGGCAAAACCTCTTCTATGGAAACGAAAGGCTGGATCGATGCCACCTGGTCATTTACCCTCATGATCCTGCCACTCCTCTTTGGAGGTGTTCTGATTGCCGGGTTCCTGCTCGGTATGCCCGGCACGGACAACGGGATCATCCCGAACCAGTGGATCGCCCAACTGGTGGGAGGCAATTCATTATTTGCGAATCTTCTGGCATCAGTGGTTGGAGCCTTCATGTATTTTGCGACCCTCACAGAAGTGCCTATTGTACAGGGCCTTCTTGGCTCAGGCATGGGGAAAGGCCCTGCCCTCGCTTTACTCCTTGCGGGTCCGGCACTGTCACTGCCGAACATGATTGTCATCAGAAGCGTCCTTGGGACGAAGAAATCCCTTGTCTTCTTCGGTCTCGTTATCGGGCTGTCCACAATTGTGGGGATGATTTTTGGGTGGATGGTGGAGTAGAAGCAGTGTTTGAGGGGGAAGTTTTAAGTAAAAAGAAGAATCATCGGTTTTGGGTAAAGGTTATGGTTAGGAAGCCCGTTTCGTTTAGGGTTGGACGGTAACGTAAATTTCTTAAACGAAACGACGTAACCGAAAGACGATACCGGCATCGTTGCCGTAACCATTAGACGAGAACTTTGTTTTCAAAAAAGGAGGTAAACAATGATAAAGATACAGATTTTAGGAACAGGCTGCGCCAAGTGCATGAAATTAACCTCCAATGCCGAAGAGGCGGCCAAACAGGCCGGGATTGAATTTGAGATAGAGAAGGTAACGGAGATCAATAAGATCATGAACTATGGAGTGATGATGACCCCGGCGCTGGCGATTGACGGCCAGGTGAAGAGCGTAGGGAAGATTCTTTCCCCGGAAGAGATCAAAAAATTACTGTAAAGGAGACAAAGAGAATGAAAAAGATCGAGATTCTCGGAATGGGTTGACCCAAATGCAATCATCTGGAGGAAGAGAAAAGATGAACATAAAACATGTGGTATTGAATCTGAGCCTCCAAAACACGCTCAGGCTCACAAGGATCCTCCTTGACGAAGACAAAGACGAGGCCCTTGCCTTTCTCAATGAATGTCTGAAGCCTCAATTGGCGGAGGCGACCAGGGAACATTGAGTGCCGGTCTTCGAGGCTTCGTATAAGCCTTCTCAAAAGGATACCTTCGGCAAACATTAGGGGGCAACGAATGCTCAAAAGTCGAATTCTGGAGAAATGTTTACTCGGAAACATTGAATCAAAGACCTTTGGAGGTATCAGAAATGACAACCGATTCAATCGTGCTCAAATTAACCCCAGAAGATGTTCTCAGACTCACGAGAATCCTCATCGACGAAGACAAGGAGGAGGCGCTACTGTTTCTGAAACAGTGTCTCAAACCTCAACTCGATCAGGTAGGCAGAGGTCGTTTAGTTCGTTCTTTCGAAGCTCCATAATACCTTGCATAGGAGAGGAGAACCGATGAAAAAGGGAAATACTCTGTTTTTGACTTTACTGGCTTTCACGATCTTTGCTCTTTCCTTCCAAGACACTTTCTCAGAGCCTTCCATAGATCAACGGTTTCCAAAGGATGTTGTCCAAAGTCCTCTTCCGAAACTCTTGGATTTTGGGAGGGGTGTATGCATCCCCTGCAAGAGGATGGCACCTATTCTTAAAGAGCTGTCAGAGGAGTATAAAGGGCGAGTAGTCATTAAAATAATTGAAATTTATGAGGATCGCGAGCTTACCGAGGCAAACAAGATCCGTCTCATTCCGACACAAATCTTCTTCGACTCAAAAAACAAGGAGGTTTTCCGGCATGAGGGGTTTATGGATAAGGAGCAGATCAAGAAGGTATTCGAAAAGATGGGAGTTAAATGAGATATGGAAACCCTCCTCAACCACCTTACTCAATCGCTCACTGATAACCCTCTTCTCGCCTACCTCGGCGTTTTCCTGGGAGGGATTCTCTCTTCCTCCAGTCCGTGTGTTCTGGCGACCATCCCATTGGTGATTGGATATGTTGGAGGTTATTCAGAGGGAGACCGGCGTAAGGCTCTTTTATACTCCCTTACGTTCATCCTTGGCCTCTCTCTCACCTTCACGGTGTTAGGGGCCATTGCTTCCGTGATCGGAGGCCTCTTCGGGATGATCAGCCGTACATGGTACTTCGTCGTGGGAGGAATCGCTGTTGCCATTGGTCTTCAACTGGTCGGTCTTTATGAATTCAACCTTCCCACCCCCGGTCACCTTCAGCCCAAACAGAGAGGTTTATTGGGAGCATTTATCCTTGGGCTCATCTTCGGTATCGTATCATCGCCTTGTGCCACTCCGATATTGGCCCTTATCCTGACATTCGTTGCTACAAAAGGCGAAGTCGCCTATGGGACATCTTTGTTGTTCGTTTATGCCCTCGGACACTGTGCCCTGATCTTTTTGGCAGGCACAGCCACGGGCTTCGCCGAAGGATTCATCAAATCGAAAGGAATCGCAAGCGTAACAACCTGGAGTAAAAGGATTGGAGGATCGGTTGTGGTATTGGTTGGTATTTACCTATTCTACCTGGGAATCACTCTGTAAAAGGCACGATGCTACTCCATTCCTATCAGATCACACGAGTCCTTCCATGCCTGGCCGATCCCATGAAGATCCGGGTGATTGCAGAAGTTTCTGAAGAAATTCAAGAGGTGTTCCCTTATCTCAATGCCATCCTGAAGGGATGCATTTACAACCACTCAGCTAACACCTTAACCATCAGGAAGGATCAGAAACTGATTACCCTCCATGCCCTCCACATTACATTGGCCAAGATTGAGTATGAGAACGAAGCAGAAGAACTTCTGAAATGGTTGAAGGATCTCATCAACGAAACCTATGAAGGCCGAGCCCAGATTGAACCCAATTATTCCATGGCAGCCGAGCTTAAGGCGCTTGACATTTTTAAGCTTCTTCCGGGGACGAATTGTAAAAGATGCGGGGAGCCGACCTGTCTTGCCTTTGCAGTTAAGCTCGTAGGGCGAGAGATAGAAATTACAA
>DATIGG010000623.1:0-14953 GCA_035454825.1 Thermodesulfobacteriota bacterium
ACGGAAGGTGATGGCCCCTGTGAAGGCTCCCTTTTCATGGCCAAAGAGTTCGCTCTCGATGATGCCTTCACTCAGGGAGGCACAGCTCACCTTGATAAAGGGCATGGACGCCCGCGGACTATGGTAATGGATCGCGTTAGCAATGAGCTCTTTCCCCGTTCCACTCTCGCCGATGATGAGAACAGAGCTATCATAGGAAGAGATGTGGCGGATGAGCTCAAAGATTTTGACCATCTTCTCGCTCTTTCCAACAATATTCTTAAAATGGTATCGATCTTCCAGTTGGGAGCGTAAATCCCGGTTTTGGAGGACCAGGGTCTGTTTTTCGAGCGCCCTCTCTACGACCAAGGCAATCACCTTGGGGTTAATCGGTTTCTCGATGAAATCAAAGGCCCCCAGCTTCATGGCCTGAACCGCTTTTTCAATCGTCCCCTGAGCAGAGATCACGATCACTTCGGTCTCAGGCCTTAGCCTCTTGACTGCCTCCAAAAGGGCCATCCCATCCATTTTAGGCATCACGAGATCCGTAATCACCAGGTCGATCATCTCCTGGCGAAAAAGTTGAAGCGCCTCCCTGCCGTTGCCTGCCAGAAGAATCGAGTACCCTCTCTTCTCCAAGAGGAGCCGGATGCTCTCCCCGACGCGCGGGTCATCCTCCACGACGAGAATAGCTTGCATTTCCATGGCTGTTTCAGTGGGTCGTGGTGTCAATGGGAATTCTGATGGTAAAGACGGATCCCCTATTGGGCTCGCTCTTAACAGAAATCTCTCCGCGGTGATCGGAGATGATCTTCTTGGCGATCGAGAGTCCCAATCCAGACCCCGTCGGCTTGGTACTGAACATAAAATCGAAGATCTTGGAAAGATGCTCTTTCAGGATGCCCATGCCGTTGTCCTGGATGACGATGAAAACATTCTTTTTGGAAGCCCGGGTGATCAGTTGGATCTCCCCCTGGTCCGAAACCGCCTGGATGCTATTGATGAGGAGGTTGGAAAGGGCAAGGCGGAACTGACTGACATCGATCTTTAACAGGGGCAATTTTTTCTGAAAGTGGGTTTCCATCCGAGCATTTTTCATCTGGGCCTCTGCTCCGAGGAGATGAACGATCGAATCCATCACCTCGTTGATCTGAACCCATTCAAAATTGGGGGGTGGAAGACGATTAAAATCCAAAAAATCCTTCAAATTATTCTCGAGTCTCAAAGTCTCATAGCTGATAAAATTGAGGAGCGAGAGGATCTCGCCCTTCTGCCTGAGGTGAGCTTGCTCCAACAACTCCTCCCTCAATAACTCGATATTGATGTTGAGAGAACTCAAGGGGTTTCGAATCTCGTGGGCCATCCAGCGGGCTAGGACTCCAATGGTCGACAGATCGCGGCTCTTGCTGATCTCCCTTGAGAGCCTGCCTTTCTCGGTCACATCGGCAAAGGTTGCCAAACAACCCAGAAACAGGCCCGTTGGGTCATGAATGGGATAGAAGCTCGACTGGAGCAACCTCGTTTCACCCTCTTCCGAAGCGGAAGAGGGAAGTTGGATGGCCAGTTCAAGATCATGGTGCCCTTCTTGATTCTCATAAACCCGATCGAACTGCTTCCGGATATTTCGGAAAGGAATGGCCCGATTCCATTTTTTCCCGAGGACCTTCTTCCCGGTCATTTGAAAATAGGCTTCGGCAACCCGGCTGAAGATGCGGATCCGGCCTTGCCCATCGGCAAAGATCACTGCCTCCTTCAGATTTCTGAGAAGGATCTCATAGAGGTTTTGTTCGATCCGTTCCATCACCAGCACCGGACCCTTAGGGTGCTAAGCAAAGCCCCATGCCCGCAGGGGACCTTCGAACCGTGAAAATACTCGAGACTCCTTCGGTTAGGGTTGCGGTTACGAGGCCTGTTTCGCCTAATGTCAAAGGGTTACGTCAAGTTCATAAGACTAGCGACCTAACCGAATGACGACACGGGCATCGTTCCCGTGAGACCTGACCTTTACTTTCTAAGCAAGCCCATACCGCTTCAAGGCGTAGTGGAAAATAGTCTTAACCAATTGGTCATAACTCCACCCCATTCTCCTGGCCATGATCGGGAGGTCGCCATAGATAGGGGAAAGGCCTGGAAGAGGATTCACTTCCAGAAAATAGGCCATCCCATCCTCTCCTGTCCGAATATCGACTCTTGAAACATCACGGCACTCCAAAATCCGGTAGGATCGTAGGGCAACCTCTTCGATCTTCATCAGGAGAGAAGGATCAATGGGTGGAGGGCATAGGTACTGGACTTTCTCTTCCCAGTCCCGCTTGACCTCCAGGGAATAGATGGCTTCGCTCGGAGGAACGCCTTTGATCTCGATCTGCATCACCCCAAGCACGGAAGGGGTTTCATTCCCAAGAATACCGACGGTAAACTCAGGGCCCTGGACAAATTCTTCGACGAGAACGGGCGACCGATAGCTCTCTAAGAGCCACCTGGTCTTCTCTCTCAGGGACGGAAGATCCCACACCTTAGAATCCAGCCGAACCCCTTTGCTTGAACCTTCGTAACACAATTTGACAAACATGGGATACCGGATAACTAACCCTTCCAGGTCCTCCAATCTCTCAACCTTTTTAAATCGAGGGGTAGCAATGCCTTCACTCACTAAGACTCTTTTTGCCGCAGATTTATCGAGGGTCAGGGAGAGGGTAAGGGGATCAGAGCCGGTATAGGGAATGCCAAGGAATTCCAGCAGGGCTGGAATATGGGCTTCCCGGTTCCGGCCTCGATGTCCCTCAGCAATATTGAATACGATATCGACAGGCCGTTGCCTCAACCGGTCGATGAGCCCTGGATCACCCCCCAATTTGACGACATCGTGTCCATCGTCTTCAAGGACACGCTTGATGGCATCGATCGTCTCTTCGGCGTCGAACTCTTCCAGGGCATCGATGGGTTGATCTTTGGAGGGAGAAAAATCTTTTTTTAAATTGTATGTGATCCCAACCTTTAATCGCATGGCAAGAAGGTTCTGATAATTTCATTTCGATATATCCTTGTTTTTATCCTTTGTCAACTCCAACCTTTCAAAATAACAAGGCGAGGCTGAAACGAGACGGATCCTCATCAGGCCAAGGGTTCAGAAGCGCAACAACAATTTGATGTCGGATCAATGAAATCCACCCAAGCATTTTCACGGTAAGGCCTTTTATGTTAAATTAGAGTGGATGGGAGGAAATTGATTGTGACGACCAGCCGGGAAGAAGTGCTGCAATCCCTTGGTAGGTTTCGGAAGGGACTTCTTCAAATTCTCATTCTTTTTGTTTTTCTCGGAATGACCATTTATCTGTTTTTTTCCAAGGCGCTGATGCGCCATCTTCGCGACACCTCCCTTCAAATCAATCTGGTGGCCTATGGGATCCCTGAATCTTTCCTGGCCTTTTTGAAACTGACCATCTATGCAAGCCTGTTCTTCTCGATTCCTCTGATCTTCCATCATCTCTGGAAGGCCTTCGCTCCCATGTTCGAGCAAAAAGGTTTAAAATCCGGCCGCTCCATTCTCTTGACCGCCATCTTCCTGTTTTATATCGGCGCTTTTTTCTGCTACTTTATCACCCTTCCTTTTGGTGTTAAATTTCTCCTCGGCTATCAATCCGCTCATATCCTGCCGATGATCTCCGTAGGCAAGTATATCTCCTTCTGCACCTTCTTCATCTTCGGGTTCGGGCTCACCTTTGAACTTCCTCTCATCCTTGCCCTGCTGAGTTATCTCCGGGTGGTCCATGCCTCCTTTTTGACCCGGAACCGAAGGTATGCGATTCTCATTATCGCGATTGCCGCTGCTGTGATTACACCCACGCCAGATGTGTTCAATATGTCTCTCATGGGTGGGCCCCTCTATGTGCTATTCGAGATTGGCATCATTCTTGTCAAGATCATTGAGCGAAAAAGGACGGCAGAGGCGCATCCAACTCAGGGGTAAAAGAAATGGATGGAGGAACTCGGCTCACGATGAAATGGGGAAGAAAATGGAGTCCATCTCTGATCGAATGGAGTTTCCTCAAGAGAGCCTTGGGACTGAAGACCAAAATCACTTTTCTCATCGTTTTGATTGTCGCTGGAGTCCTCTTCCTTTCAGGTTACTTAGACTTCCAACTCGCGAGAAGGGCCCATATTGACCTTTACCTGGATCGGAACCTCTATATTGCAAAACAGATTGATCTTGCCATTCCTGATCAAAAGATGATGCAAAACCTCCCGTATATTCACGACGAAATAGAGGAATGGCTCTTGAGTCGACCCAGTCTCATGGAGATCGATATCTTCCTTTTCACCCCGAAAGGATGGGAAGTGATCGTTTCCAATGCAAAGGAGACAGTCCGGTCCTCACTCGCCCTGACGGCCAGCCAGATCAATAATCTCAAAAAAGACAGACATCTCTCGTCCCTTCGTGAAAGTGAAGCGGAGAAGTGGCTGGAAGTTATTGTCCCCCTCCATGTTGGGCCTCGAGTGGTCGGGGGCATTCGAGTCGTCAGTTCTTCGGATGAGGCCCAAAGCTATCTAAGCAAAAAAAGGGACCGGACCATCCTGATCACACTATCGAGCATCCTGATCATCCTGATCACTCTCACCCTCCTTTTCCGAAAACTGGTTGGGAATCCTATCCAGAAATTAGTGGACGCCATGGCCCAGGCCGAAAAGGGGGATCTCGAGGCAGAGGCCAACCTGCAAAGCCAGGACGAGTTGGGAAAATTGGGGCGGAATTTCAACCAGATGTTGAGGAGAATCCGGGAGACCCATGAGCAGAATATCCAACTTCTTTCCCAGGTCAACCAATTTAATGAAGACCTCACGGAAAAAATTAACGCAGCAACCTCCGAATTAGCCAAACGGAATGAAGAGTTGAAGCTGCTCAACGAAGCCCTCTTCGAATCCCAGAGGCAGCTGGGTCAGTCTGAAAAGCTGGCCGCCCTGGGTCAGGTCACAGCAACCATGGCCCATCAAATGGGGACTCCCCTGAACTCCATCTCCGGTTACATTCAGCTCATGGTTCGGGAAGGAAATCTCCCGCCTAAAGAACGAGAACGGCTCATGATCATCGAATCACAACTGGACCGATTGGCGGATTCGGTCAAAAACCTCCTTTCCTTCACCCGTCAGCCTAAACCCCAGCTGAGATCGTTGGGAGTGAATGAAGTCCTGGATGAATTAATCCATTTGAGTGAACCCTGGTTTCATGCCCGGAATGTAAAAATCTCTACTCTCCTCTCTCCCAATCTCTCTCCGATTCTGGGAGATCCCACTCACCTCCAGACCCTTTTTCTCAACCTGATCACCAATGCCCTCGATGCCATGCCCAAGGGAGGAACCCTGACGATCAAAACCCGCCACGGGTCGGGCTCTCTTCCCTCAGGGGATGGAGAGTGGATCGAAATTGGCATTACGGACACAGGGATCGGCATTACCGAGGAGTCGAAAAAGAGAATTTTCGAACCTTTTTATACAACGAAAAAATTAGGGGAGGGAACAGGATTAGGACTTGCGATCTGTAATCAAATTATCAAAGAGCATTCTGGACGAATCGATGTCGAAAGCGAAGTCGGAAAGGGAAGCACATTTTTTGTCTTCATTCCCATCTCCCAAGGAAGTGAATCCCATGAATCACACGTCGGCCCGTCTCCTGGTCGTAGATGATGACCCGGTGACCCTCGACCTGCTCAAGGAAGTCCTCACCCAAGAGGGCTATGAAGTCACGGTTGCCCTCGGAGGAGAAGAGGCCATCGCCAGGGGGATGGATAATCCTGTCGACATTGTGATTACCGATGTCCGAATGGAGGATAAAGATGGGATGGAGGTTCTCAGAACCTTCAAGAGGCTTTCTCCTGAGACCACCGTGATTATGATCACGGCCTTTGGATCGATCGAGACCGCCATCGAGGCAATCCGGGAGGGCGCCTTTGATTACATCAGCAAGCCCTTCAAGCTGGATGAGATTACCCTCACCCTCCGTAGGGCCCTTGAGCAGAGAAGACTCCTTCAGGAAAATAAATTTTACCGACAGGATCTCCTGACTAAATATGAATTCAAGAATGTCATTGGCCAGACCCCATCCATGGTCCAAGTCTACAAAACGATTGCAAAGGTTGCCGATACAAAATCAACCGTTCTCCTCTGTGGAGAGAGCGGCACGGGGAAGGAGCTCATTGCCCGTTCGATCCATGATAACAGCCCAAGAAACCCACGTCCCTTTATTCCGGTTGATTGCGCCTCTTTGGTCGAAAACTTATTAGAGAGCGAGCTCTTTGGCCATGTCCGGGGGGCCTTCACCGGAGCCGTCGGTCCAAAAAAGGGGTTGTTCGAAGAAGCGGAGGGGGGCACCCTCTTTCTCGATGAGGTGGCCAACATCAGCCTTTCGATGCAGACCAAGCTCTTGAGATTTCTCCAGGAGCACGAGATCAAAAGGGTCGGGGGAACGGAGAGCGTCAAGGTAGACGTGAGGATTATTTCCGCAACCAATCAGCAATTAGAGCCCCTTGTGAAAGACGGAAAATTTAGGGAAGACCTCTTTTATCGACTTAATGTCATCACCATTATCCTCCCGCCATTAAGGGAGAGAAAGGAGGATATTCCCCTCCTCGCCAATCACTTTGTCCAAAAATTCACTGAAGAGTACCAAAAATCCATTTCCCACATATCCCCAGAGGCTCTCGATATTTTCATGCAATATTCTTGGCCTGGTAACGTTCGAGAGCTTGAAAATACAATTGAAAGAGCGGTCATCTTCTCCATCCATCCGATCATCCTTCCTGAGGACCTACCTCAAAAGCTACTCGATACCATCCCTGAAAAGAAACTGGATGATTTAATCAGGAGGTTTCCCCTTTTGACGGAAAAACTTTTATCCCTGAAGGATGTTGAAAAAAATTATGTTCTAAAAGTCCTCCAGGAGACCAAGGGTAACAAAAAAAAGGCGGCAGAAATTTTGGGGATCGATCGAACCACACTTTATAGAATCCTGGATAAAAATTAAGTGTTGAAAATCGCAACACTTTTCTTATCAACATGTTTAGTTATGTAGAAATATGAAACGCCGCCTTTCCCCTCCCTTATCCTCAATTCACTTTTGATCACATGATATCAGTAAGTTACAAGAATTATTGGTTCAAGATTAATTTGGCATTTCTTTTGCTATTTCCATAATGATAGAAAATCCAAAAAGAAAGGGGGTGAAGTAGAATGAAGAAACTGATATTTTTGGTCGCTCTTCTCACGTTAGTGGCTTTCGTCTCCGGAGCCATGGCACAGCAAAAACCATCTCCGGCACCCGCAAAGCCTGCCAGCACTGCTGCTCCAGCACCTGCGCCAGCGCCTGAAAAGAAGGAAATGAAGGAAATGAAGATGGAAAAATTTGCTGGCATGGTTGAAAAAGTGGATGACGCAGCCAAAGCCGTCGTCGTCAAGGGCAAGAAAGATGAAAAGTCTTTTATGGTCGATGACAAGACAAAGATCACGAAAGGCGGAAAAGAGATGCCCTTTGCCGATCTGAAGAAGGGGATGAACGTCTCCGTCGAGTATAAAAAAGATGGAGACAAGATGATGGCCGTATCGATCAAGACCGCCGCACCCAAGGCTGCACCAAAAGAGAAGAAAGAGAAACCTGCTGAGGCTCCCAAGAAATAGAGAAGGGACGCCGGAAATAAAAAGGCACACCCTGCGGTGTGCCTTTTTATTTCCGGGTTATCCAACCTGTTTACCGAATCTCCTTCCTGACAAGGGGTGTTCGGAATGTGGCTGTTTTCACTTAACGAGGAGCAGGGTTGAAGATACAGACCCGGTTTCTCCCTCCTCGCTTTGCATCATAAAGGGCTTGATCAGACATCCTCACCAGCTCTTCTTTCGATTTTGCCCGGTGGTTTGGAAAGCTAGAAATTCCCAGACTGACCGTAAGATTGATGCGGGCGTGACCTACTTCAAAGAGGGTATTTTCGACCAGTCGCCGGATACGTTCAGCAATCATGGAGGACTCTTCGAGACCGGCTTCTGGCAAGATCAGGATAAACTCCTCACCGCCATAGCGAGCAACCGTGTCCTTCTTCCGGACAGAAGTCCTTAATAGAGATGAAATTTCCCGTAGAACCTTGTCGCCTTCGGTATGGCCGAAGGTATCATTCACCTTTTTAAAATGGTCAATATCAATCATCACCAGTGAAAGGGTGGCCCCCCCATAGAATGCCTGTTGCGTTTCCAATCCCAATCGCTCCTCGAAATATCTCCGATTATAAAGGTTCGTCAACGTATCATAGATGGCCATCGTTTTGATGGAGCTGAACCGCTGAAAGTGTTTCAAGGTCGAGGCCATCTGGGACCCAATGACAGAAAAGAACTGTAAATCCTGGGCATCAAAGGCATCCGATTGTTCGCTATTGAGGGAGATGCATCCGAGGAGATCTCCATCGAGGGCCAGGGGCAGGGTGAGATGAGACTTCAGGGTAGCCTGGGGATCCATGCTGAACGGATTGGGCTTCATCTTCCGCTGCTCGATTTGGAGGTCAATCTGATCCACAGGGATCGGCTCTCCACCAAGGACCGACCAAACCCTGGCAATGTTCTTCTTCACTTGTTCGGTAAAGGAGGGAGGACAGGTTTCCTCCTGATAGAGGTAGAGGGTAGGTCCCTCTTTCCAGAAGACCGCAAAGGATGAAAAATCAAAGAGATTGGGGAGATGGGTCCCAGCCGATTCGATCATCGCTTTCATCTCAAAGCTCATGCTGATGGCATTGAGGGTGGAGCGAAGGATATTCAAATTCTTAAAGATGAGTCGCACGGAGCCCTCCTATTTAGGAAAAAGGATTCGCTCTGCCTCTTTCACTTTCGGAAAGACCTTTGGAAAGAGTTCCCGGCTGATGACTCCTTCGGCCAGCTCCGAAAAAAGATGGAAAAGGTGATTGACCAAGCTCTGAAATCCTCGATGAACTTCGACGGGGGAAAGAGTCCGGCACTCCTCTCTAATCTTATTCCAGGAGATGCCTTCCTCGGAAACCTTCAGAGAAGTCAGAAAAGGATACTTGTCTTTAAGCTTTTGAATGGCGAGGCTAAGCAAAAGAGCAAAAGTAGCCTCACCGATCAGGGAAGAGACGATCTCCCTGATTTCAATCAGCAGATTGGAGTAAAGATCCAGGACAAGCTCAATCGATAACTTCCCTTTACCCTTTCTGTCTTCCTTCACCCCTGAACCCATTTTCTCCTCTCCGCAATTACTTTGCCCTTTTTAGTCTTTTGATGAATCCATGAATCTCATCATGATAGATATAAAATACCAGGAGCACAAGGGTGGATAGTCCAAGTAGGATCAAAAAAGTCTTGTATTGGTGGTCAAAGGCCTTGGCGCCCTGGAGGTTGGCCATTAATGTTCCGGGTATCCTTCCAATCGTAGAGATCACCAGAAAGATGCCGGTATGCATCGGGGTCAGTCCCAAAATATAACACAAAGCGTCTTTTGGAAAGCCTGGAATTAAAAAGAGAAGGAAACTGAGAATCACCCCTTCATGACCCACCAGATAATCGAATTTTTTCCTTGTTTGGGGGGAGACAAACTTTTCGACAGCCCATTTTTCAAAAATCCTCGCCAGGCCGAAGGCGATCCACGAACCGAAGAGAAGCCCGATCATGGAGTAGAGAAATCCAGCCTGGGTCCCGAAGAGATACCCTCCCAGGAACTCGATCGCTCCCCCTGGGATGGGTGCGACAACGACTTGTGTCACTTGAAGGAGCATATACGCCAACGGAGAATAGGCACCAAAAGAGAGGATAAACTTCTTTAAGTCGTGTCGGCTATGAAGTTGATTGTAAAGCTTGACGGCCTGAACCCACACTTGAGAATTGTATCGATAAATAAGAATTGCAACGATCACGACAAGGAGACCGAGAATCCAGATCCATTTTGATCTCGGCTGGGAATAGAATCTCATAAGCTGTTATTATTCCATGGAAAAAAGGATGTATTTCCATAACATAAAAACAACAGGGAGTAAAGAATCACGTTGTTTCTGATGCCTTTTCCGATCATTACCATCTCCGATGCTGACCGCTTTAAGCTTTCTTTACCCTGTCTTTAATTCCATCTCCTCAAGCTGATGGATTCGGTCCCTAAGCTCGGCGGCCCGTTCGAATTCTAACTGGGAGGCAGCCACCTTCATCTCCTTTTTCAGGTTCTGGATGATGTTTGGAATCTCTTTTCCAGAGCGATATCCCTCTGTCACCTCTGAAACCGTTGGAACCGTAAAATAGTCTGATTCATAGATTGAAGCCATGATATTCCGGATCGATTTCTGGATCGACTGGGGGGTGATCTGGTGAGCCTTATTAAATTCCACCTGGATCTTTCTCCTCCGGTCGGTTTCGAGGATGGCTTGATCCATGGAACCCGTCATCTTATCGGCATAAAGGATCACCTTGCCGTTCACGTTTCTGGCGGCCCGGCCAAAGGTCTGGATGAGCGACTTTTGTGAACGGAGGAAACCTTCCTTGTCTGCATCCAGGATGGCCACCAGGGAGACCTCCGGGATGTCGAGACCCTCCCTCAAGAGATTGATCCCAATGAGGACATCAAATTTTCCTAAGCGAAGCTCTCGGATAATT
Organism: Thermodesulfobacteriota bacterium; assembly: GCA_035454825.1. GTDB lineage: Bacteria > Desulfobacterota > BSN033 > BSN033 > UBA1163 > DATIGG01. The sequence continues at coordinate 10,606 of DATIGG010000623.1, forward strand.
TCGATCCGCTCAAGTGTATCGATGTCCGAATGAAGATATTTCACCCGGATTCCAAGATCAGCGTAATATTCGGTCAGATCTTCAGCCATGCGCTTGGTGAGGGTTGTGACGAGCACCCGCTCCCTCTTCTTGACCCGCTTCTGTATCTCGTCCAAAAGATGATCCACCTGGTTCTTAGCAGCTTTGACCTCAAGGGAAGGATCGATCAAGCCCGTGGGCCGAATAATCTGTTCCACTATCCTCCCCTTGCTTCTCTTCATCTCGTAATCACTCGGAGTGGCTGACACATAGATGACCTGGTGGATCCGCTCTTCAAACTCCTCGAACTTGAGAGGCCGGTTGTCCAATGCAGATGGAAGGCGAAATCCATATTCGACCAGTGTCTCTTTACGCGATCGGTCTCCCCGGTACATCCCAATCAACTGCGGAAGGGTAACATGACTTTCATCGATGAAAAGGAGATAATCCCTGGGAAAGTAATCGAGCAAAGTGGGAGGAGGCTCTCCAGGCCTTCTTCCAGTAAGATGGCGGGAATAGTTTTCGATTCCCTGACAATAACCAAGCTCTTTAAGCATCTCTAAGTCAAATTCGGTCCGCTGCTCCAGCCTCTGGGCCTCGAGGAACTGTTTCCTTGATCTGAACCATTCCAGTCTCTCTTTCAACTCTCCCTGGATCGTTTGAATAGCCAACCTCATTCGGTCTGGAGGGGTGACGTAGTGACTCCCAGGGTAGATGGGGACCTTCTCAAGAGGTTGAATCACCTTTCCTCTCAGAGGATCGATTTCAGAAAGGGCCTCCACTTCATCTCCAAAGAGTTCGATACGGATCGCCTGTCGCTCCTCGTGGGCCGGAAAGACATCGATCACATCACCCCGGACCCGAAAGGTCCCCCGATGAAAATCGATATCATTCCGCTCGTATTGAATCTCCACCAGTTTTGAAAGGATCTCGTCTCTGGAGACCTCCATCCCCTTTTCCAGGTAAAGGAGCATTCCATGGTAAGCCTCCGGTGAACCCAGGCCGTAAATGCAGGAGACACTGGCGACGATAATGACATCATTTCTCTCGAGAAGAGACCGGGTGCCAGAGTGCCGCATCTTATCGATCTCTTCGTTGATCAGCGTGTCTTTCTCAATGTAGGTATCGGTCGAGGGGATGTAGGCTTCGGGCTGGTAATAATCATAATAGCTGACAAAAAACTCGACGGCATTTTCCGGAAAGAGTCCCTTGAATTCCCCATAGAGCTGAGCGGCCAGAGTCTTATTGTGTGAAAGGACTAAGGTCGGTTTCTGAACCCTCTCGATCACATTGGCCATGGTAAAGGTCTTTCCGGAACCGGTCACGCCCAGAAGGACCTGATGAGAAACCCCGTTTAGAACCCCATCGCTCAGCTGCTCAATGGCCTTCGGTTGATCGCCTTTGGGTTCAAAGTCAGAGAGAAGTTTCAATTGGCTCATAAGCCCATTTTACAACAAAATAAAAAAACGGGAAATGGAGGCGGGGTATCGGGTTAGCTTAACTTTGGTAATTATTGTTCGGTTCGGGCTTTAACTTTTTCTGGACACCTGAGGAATGAACGATGATCGCAGCCTCACCATCGACGGGGCATTTATTTTCACAGATGCCACAACCCGTGCACTTCTCTTCTTTGATAAGGGGCCGTTTCTTTTCATCGCCCACAATCGCCTGATAGGAACACTGTTCGTTACAAACAAGGCAGATCTTATCCGTATCCCAGGCAATACACCGTGTTTTATCGATATGAGCAACTCCGATCTGGAGGAGGCGCTTTTCTTCAATCGTCACCGGCCGGATCGCCTCGGTGGGGCAAACCCTCCCGCAAAAATTGCAGAATTCCTCACAGTATCCGATTCGTGGAACCAGTCGCGGTGTGTAAAGGCCAGCAAGACCTGCTTCCAAAAATGTCGACTGAAGCGCATTGTTTGGACAGACCTTCAGACATTCCCCGCACCCTGTACAAATCGAGACGAATTTTTCTTCAGGCAAGGAACCGGGGGGACGGATCAGCCGGTTATTCTTCAATCCGCTTTCTGACTGGAGAGGATTGGTCTTAATCACCAGGGATGAGGCTAAACCAAAGGCGAAAGATCCCAGAACATACCTTCTCGAAAGAGTTACACCATCCACTGTTTTCAGTTGGGGGGATGCGAAACTGAAGGAAACAGCCTGAGGCGGGCATTCGAGACATTTGAAACAGGAGACGCAGTCCTGCTGGCGGCATTGCTCCGGCGTTTCTTCCGGAATTGCTCCAACGGGACATTCTCTGACACACTTTTGGCAGTGAGTACATTCATCGGTTACAGAACGCCTAAAAATCCGGAAACGGGAACTGATCGAAAAAAGGGTCCCGAGAGGACAGAGGTAACGACACCAGAATCGCTTCCGGATGACTCCAAGGGCCAGGATGACGATAAAGAAGAGGAAGATAAATAGATTAACCTTGAACAGAGGCAATGGAACGGATGAAAGAAGAACAGGGTTCCGGGGAAGAAGGGTTTGAATTTGTGGCAGTAAATGGTTGTAGATGTAGATCACGGGAGGATAAAAAGAGATCACCAGGGTCCGGGTGATCAGGCTGATGGGATCGAGGAGATACATGACCTGAAATGCCATCAGACCTGTGATTAAAGCGAAGATGAATACCCCGTAACGAAACCTTCGGAGGGGCCGATCGTCAAGGGGTTTGGGTCGCTTCTTTTCCCTGAAGAGAACACGATCGAAAAAATCGATCGTTGCCCCCATGGGACAGAACCAGCCACAGAAGAAATTGCCAAAGATGAAAACCAGCAGAAGGACTCCCAGGGCTGGCAACATCCTCAGGATAATCTCCTTTTGCGTGAAGAGCGAAATGACCCCGATAAAAGGGTCGAGGCGGAGGTAGAGGTCTACAGGGATCTTCAACTCAAGGGGAAACGCTGTCTGAATAATCAGGTAGAGGAGAAAACAGAAAGAGAGAGCTTGGACTGTCCGCCTCAGGTAAGGGATCGCTCTGTTCATGTCGCGCTAACCTTCTTCATCCGAACCTTTGAAAGATCGATCTCGCCCAACCCTGAATCATACGCATGCTTGACAAACCTGATTTCCTCCGGCTTGAATGGCTTTCCTGTCTTCGGGTTTTTAAAGAAGGCGGCTCCATAGGCATCGATCGCCACGATATCTGTAGAGACAATCACCTCGCCAGGGTCCTCCGTCTTCCCAGGCCCCTTGGGGCCATGGGTGGTGAGAATTCGAAAAGCATCCATCACGACCAGGTCCGGCTTCCGGAGGGTATTGATATCCGCAATGCATTGGTGGAGATCAATCTTGTGCAACTGCTCCATGTCCCAGACGATCCCGATCAGGTTCTTCATCCCAAGGGTGAGTTCGGTGGCGAAATGCTGCTTGGGAATGGGGAAATTGATGAAGACATCGGATTCGAGCACGTCCCGCAGGATCTCAGTCGTCTTAAGCTTTTTCGCTTTTGGGATCTCAACCTGTTTGTAAACGTTTCTCCCATGGCCTGAAAAAACATCTGCTCCTGCCTTCTGACCCGCCTCTTTCAGCCCTGATCGTGAGAAGGTAAATTGATAATTGTCGCAGGTATGATCCCAAATGGCCACGCGCTTGGCCCCTGCCTCATAGCACATCTTGATCAGCGCCGTCATCAGCTCTGGGTTATTCGTACAGGCTTGTTCAGGGGTTCTCGCCCAGGCGATATTTGCCTTGATCACAACCCGCTGACCCTTCTTCACGAAACGGCTCATTCCTCCCAAGGGTGTCATGGCTGCCTGAAGAAGCTGTGTCGGAGATCCGCCTTTGGCAATGACGAGGTCACTCTCCGGGGCCGCATGGGCAAGAGACCCATAAAACGGAAGTTGATTCGATAAGAACGGAAGAGCCGCAGCCGCTGCTGCTCCCCTCATAAATTGCCTTCGGGTTATTTTTCTATCTGGCGCATGAGCCATGAATTCAGTCCCTCCTTATCCAATTCAGGTTTTAAATTCTTGCACGGTTGACTCTGAGAATTTGTCTCTTACATTCGAAACAAGAAAGAGTGTCATGCTGAATCCCGCCGATGGCGGAACATCTCGTTTTCTCCTGTTGAGTGAGATCCTGAATCAAGTTCAGGATGACAGGACTGAGAAATTTCAAATATTTTGGGTTAGGTTTCAGATCGAAACAATTCAAAGGTCTTTACTTTTTTCTTCACCCACCAATCCGTATTCCGCAATCCGAAATAGGACTATTGACTCAAAATGAGCCTTGAGACTCCCTTGTCTGTTCCGAACCAGACACTGTTCTTGTCCTCAGCCGCATGGAATATGGAATTGCTCAGCAGTCCATCGGC
>DATIGG010000624.1:0-3143 GCA_035454825.1 Thermodesulfobacteriota bacterium
AGAGCAGAACGAGGGAAGAATGAAAATGGGTTTCTCTTATAAGGTACTAATTGTGGATGATGAAGAGATGGTAAGAAATTTTCTTGTTTCCTTGCTTTCCAAATATGGGCATACCTGCGAAACTGCGAAAGATGGCCTGGAAGCTTTGGAGAAAATCGAAAAGAGTGCCTTCGATGCGATGCTAATAGATATCGTCATCCCTCAGATGGATGGAATTGCCCTTACCAAGAAAGTGACAGAGTTATATCCGGATATTCCCGTTATGGTGATGACCGGGCACGCTGATGAACACCCGGCTGGGTCAGCCGTTGCTGCGGGAGCCCGGGAATTCATCAAAAAGCCATTTTCCGTCGATGAATTTATGATCCGGTTTAACAAAATGATGCGCGAGCGTAGGGTAGAGGAGGCGTTGCAGGCCCTTTCGCTCACAGATGAGCTTACAGGCCTGTATAATCGGCGAAGATTCTTCGTCTTGACGGAGCAGTGTTTAAAGCTAGCTGTTCGGACAAAGAAAAGGCCGTTGCTCCTTTTTATCGATATGGACAACTTAAAAAGGATCAACGATCACTATGGACATGCTGAGGGGGACCAGGCATTGATACAGCTTTCCAAGATCCTCAAAAAGACCTTTCGTGAGTCGGACATCGTTGCCCGGATTGGAGGAGATGAATTTGTCGTTCTCGTGGAATCGCCTGATGAGCATGGTGAGATTCCTATGAGTCGGTTGCATGAGAATCTAAGAGAATATAATGCCCAAGGGTCTCGCCGATATACTTTATCGATTAGTGTGGGAATGGCTCAGTTTGACCCTGAATATCCCACTTCAACAGATGAACTCCTATCTGAAGCGGATGGCTCGATGTATGAACAGAAACGGAAGAGACAGATAATTCTCCCTTCCTTTATGGGTCAAATTCAAAAATAGGTGGAGAGTAAAAGCTATGTTCCGAAGCATCAGGTTTAAACTTACCTTATTTGTCATTCTGCTTCTCATCTTTACCACCTTTGCTTTTTCCATTGTCTCAGTCAAAATTCAGAACAAAACCATTCTCGACGAGATTATTAAGAGGGCTGAGACATCAAGCAAAAGTGCCGCTGCCGTAGCAGCATACAGTCTTGCCTCCGGCGATTCATTGGGGATGGATCACATCGTCTTTAAAGGAAAGAGATCGAATACCGATGTCGAATACATGACCATTGTTGACAAGAAAATGAAAATCCTTGCCCATAGCGATATCAAAAAGAGAGGGGAAATTCTGAAAGCGACTGAGGGTGCCACACTCAAGAAGGACGGGGATGGAACGATTGTAAGAGAGATTCCTCTTCCATCAGGTAAGGTTTTCGAGATTTATACCCCTATTCTGTTTAAGGGCAAAATGCTGGGTAGCGTTTTTGTAGGCGTGAACCGGTCGGTTCTCCTGAAAGCCCAGGGTCTTGCTAGGGAACGAATCATCTGGCTGCTTGCTTGCACTCTCCTTGTGGCAGTGATCGGTGTCTTAGGCATCTCCGTTTTTATCACAAGGCCCATTAAGGAACTCGCCTCCGGTGTCGAAGAACTTGAGCAGGGGAAATGGGGCAGATCCCTTCGGGTTTATTCTAAGGATGAACTTGGAAAATTGACAGAAAGTTTTAACAAAATGAGCCGAACTATTATGGAACAGCAAGAAGAAGTTTCCAAATATACTCAACAACTTCAAACGTTGTCAGAGAATGCTCCGTTCGGTATGGTGATGATCGATAAAGATGGCACTTTTAAATACCTCAATCCTAAGTTTAGAGAATTGTTCGGTTATGATTTAGATGATATTCCTGATGGAAAGACTTGGTTTAGGAAGGTGTATCCCGATCCGACGTATAGACATCAGGTGATTTCAACCTGGATTGATGATTTAGAAGGTTTCAAGTCGGGAGGGCATGGACCGAGGACTTTCACTGTAACATGCAAAGATGGAAGCGAAAAGATCATCAATTTTGTTCCTGTCCAATTAGAGACAGGGGAAAGCTTGATGGCCTGCGAAGACATTACCGAACTCAAGCGAGCAGAGGAGGAGAAGACAGTTCTTGAAGATCAGCTTCGGCAATCGCAGAAAGTGGAGGCCATCGGTCGCTTGGCAGGTGGAATTGCCCATGATTTTAACAACCTCCTTACGGTAATCAAAGGCTACAGCCAGCTCTCAAGCACCCAACTCAAAGAAGGTGACCCTTTGAAAGGAAATATAGATGAAATACAAAATGCTGCGGACCGTGCAGCCAGTCTGACAAGACAGCTTCTGGCATTTAGCCGTCGACAGGTTATGGAGATGAAGGTACTTGACCTCAACACTATTTTGAGAGATCTGGACAAGATGCTCCGCCGTGTCATAGGGGAGGACGTCGAACTGGTCACACTGCTCTCAGAGGATCTTGGGAGAACGAAGACAGATGCAGGGCAGATCGAGCAGGTAGTCATGAACCTTGCAGTCAATGCCAGGGATGCGATGCCCTCCGGAGGGAAACTCACTATTGAGACCGCCAATGTGGAGTTGGATGAATCCTATTCTCGTAGTCATGTTGACGTGAAACCTGGTCACTATGTGATGTTCTCGGTGAGTGACACAGGGGTGGGAATGACCCCAGAGATCAGAGAGCGGATCTTTGAACCTTTCTTTACGACTAAGGAGAAGGGTAAGGGGACGGGATTGGGTTTGGCGACAGCTTACGGGATTGTGAAACAGAGCGAGGGAAACATCTGGGTTTATAGTGAACAGGGGAAGGGCACCACATTCAAGATTTATCTTCCAAGAGTGAATGAGCCTCTGGAGGAAGTAGGGAAAGAGGTCTTAAAGGAAGAACTTCCTCGTGGAAACGAGACGATTCTAATAGTAGAGGATGAGGAGGAGGTTCGAAAATTGGCTGCAAAAATCCTTGAGAGGCAAGGATACAGGATCCTAGAAACTTCTAATGGGAATGACGCCTTAGTTGCTTGTGAAAAGCATAAAAGTTCAATCCATCTTATGTTGGCCGATATTGTAATGCCTGGAATGAGCGGCTCTGAGTTGGCCAAACTCTTGAAACCCCTCTATCCTGAGACAAAGATTTTATATATGTCAGGCTATACCGATGACGCTATTGTCCGTCATGGAGTTCTGGAAAAAGGAGTAAAT
>DATIGG010000625.1:0-2713 GCA_035454825.1 Thermodesulfobacteriota bacterium
AAGCGGCCTCTTCAGGACTGTCGGCTGATTGCCCTCCCTTCAATGATCCGCGTTTCAAGGTTTCGGAGGGGAGACCACCCCGATCCTGAGCGCACCTAAGACGGAACATCAAGCTCAAACCAGATACTTCTTTTCATCCTCCTTCATGGCCGGGACCTCCTGAAGGTCGAAAATATGGCTGACAGGAACCATCATCGAATCGATGGTATGGATTCCCCCGGCTCTCTTGATCTCCTCAAGCAAGGCCTCCTGGGCCTTCACCGAAGCCCTCATCGGCTGATTGGCATAAATGAAGAGCTTCACTTTTTTCAATTTTTCCACCTCTTTCAGGGTCAGAGAGGGGTAATTCGTCGGAACTAAGACGAGAGGTGCCAGTTGATTCCAGTTTCGGATGAACTCAAGAATCTCATCGGGTTCTTTTGATTTCGAGTGGATCAGGATACAATCCGCTCCTGCTTCCACATACCGGAGAGAGCGTTTCATGGCTTCGGCCTGTCCCCACCCAGCAATCAGGGCTTCTACCCGTGCAATGATAATAAATTCTTCGCTTCGTTGGTGGTCTTTGGCTGCCTTGATCTTTCCTACAAACTCTTCGATAGGCGCCAGTTCCTGCCGGCCACCCTCCAGAAGGCTATTGTCCTTCGGAAATTTCTTATCCTCGATCGATATTCCGACGATACCGGCTTCTTCAAATTTCTTCACTGCGTAAATGACATTATTTGCATTGCCGTAACCTGTGTCGCCATCTGCAATAATAGGGATCGAGACCACCTCATTCATGCTGCGTGCAGCTTCACAATACTGGCTCATTGAAATCAGGTTGGCGTCGGGGACGGCAAAGGAAGCGGAGACACATAGACTGCTTGACCAGATGAAATCGAAGCCTGCCCGTTCGATCAATTTTGCACAAAGAGCGTCTCCTGCCCCGACACCCACACCCACTCCCGGCTGGGTCAGCATTTCTCTCATCCTTTTCAGTTTGCTTTTGTTTGGCATTGACCGTTATCCTTTCTATCAACTTCGGAGAATTAATAAGAGCTTTCCCTCGAGATGTCAATCTATCCCCCTGACCTTCCACTGGCTATTGTGACCGAAGTCACAATTTTACAGTGGCTCAGGATAGATGTTTTATACAAGGAAACTCCTATATCCAGCTCCTTCCCTTCTCATTTTCCAGATGAACAAGGGTCCAATTAATCCTCCCAATCCCAGCAGGGTGAAGGCCCATCCCCAGTTCGGGAAATATCCAAAACGGACTAAGGCATCGGCTGGGTTGGTAAGATCAAGGACATATCCAAATATGATCGGCGAGATAGAGGCTGCTCCAAATCCCAGGACAGACTGAATAGCCATCGTCCGGCCCAGTCCCCATGGATGGGCCAGTTCTGTCACTCCTGTTGAAATTACGGAAGATTCTGCGGGAATCAAAAGCCCATAGAGTAACGAGACAACAACAATGATCCAGAGTGGAAATGTGATGGTCCATCCGATGACCAGGGAAAGGACCCCGCTTCCGAGCATTATGATAATGATCGTATTGGACCTTCCGAATCGGTCGCTGAGCGTCCCTCCTATTGCATTAGAAAGAGCCCCGATTAATGTCGCCCACCCCGTGATATAGGTGCTCATGCTGACTGCCTTCGAGAGATCGTATCTCATTGCCAGAAGGCAGGCTGCAAGGAAGGCAACCATCCACCCCCTCATCCCGAACATCTCCCACATATGGCAAACATAGCCCCCGATCATCATCATCACAGGCCGGTTTCGCAAGATCTCGGCAAAAGAGACATCTTTCCCGCTTTCTGCTTTGCTCCAAGAGATTTCCCTCATTCCAAGGGAAGCGATGACCCCGGCAGCGATCGGTCCCAGGGAGGTGATGAGGAAAGCCCATCGCCATGATAAAGCAGAGTTAAGGAAGCCCGTAAAAAAGAAAGAAAGCGAAGTCCCGAATGTGAACGAAGCCACATAGATACCCACAGCCCTTCCCCGTTGTTCGGGAGAAAAATTTTCAGAGACCATCCTGAGTCCTGGCATATAAGTCCCGGCTAAACCGATCCCCATCAGCGTTCTCAGAATAAGGGCTGAACGAAATCCCTCAGCCAAAAGAGAGAAGAGTGCTCCGGAAATCCCGGCCCAGAAAGCCGTGATGAGGTAGATATACTTCGGATTGACATAATCGGTCAGCGACGACAGGATAAAGACAGAGAGAATATACCCGATATGGTAGGAAGAATAGATCCAGCCCGCCTGACCATTGGTGAGGGCCCATTCCTTCTGAAGAATGGGCAGGAGGGCCTGATAATTAGCAAAGACCAGCATCGTACAGATCTGGCCAAAGGAAAGCCATGTCAGCAGCCGAAATCGATCGTCAAATCTCACTGCCCAGCCTCTTTTCCTCTAATCTCTGTTTCCTATGGAGGAGCAGTTCGATCTCTTTCTGTCGATCCCGGGGAATCTCTTCCAACGCCTTGTCCACAAAGACGATCGCCTTCTCAAAATCCTTAAGGTGGTGCTCGTGATATTTTGCCAGTTCGACAAACGGAAAAGCGTCCCTCTTATAAGGCCAGGTCACCATCTCCTCCCACAGGGATCGGGCCCTTTCAGCCTGGCCAGTCTTTTTAAAGGCGCGGGAGAGCCACCGCATCACCTCCCAGGCCAGATCGTCATTGCACCGCTTGAGGGCGGTCTCAAAACACGGAATGGCTTTTTCACG
>DATIGG010000626.1:0-11526 GCA_035454825.1 Thermodesulfobacteriota bacterium
TTCCCAAAAACTTGGTAAGATTGACGATGACCTCAAAAAGTCAAGCAGAATCCAAGCCTAAATACATATCGCTCGTTCCTGCTGTCGAGCAGGCATCAAAAATCCTTCTTTGTCTGGCTCAAGACCAATCCGACAAGAAGGCCTTGACCGATATCTGCAAGCAAGTGGGCATCCACAAGAGCAAAGCATACTCGATTCTCAACACCTTGCGCCATTTCGGCTTCATTGAAAAAGATCTGGAGAACAAAACCTACTCTCTGGGTCCTGGTCTTCTCTTCCTGTCTTCCAGGGTCCTGAATAAACTGGACCTCCGTGAGGCGGTAGCGCCTTTTCTTGAAAAGCTTTCACGGGAAACCACCAGCACTGCACTCCTATGCATGATTGCAGATCAATACGCCTTTGTAGTAGCGAAAGACGAAGGATTTCAGGATATTGGAGTTACCATTAAGCTTGGGCACAGGTTTCCCATCACGTGGGGGGCTCACGGTAAAGCGATTGCAGCCTTCCTCTCCGATTCGGATAGGAAAAGGGTTCTCTCGGGTGAAAAGCTTTACTTCCATGGAGATCCATTGAGGTTTGATCGAGATCGTCTTGAAGAAGAACTGGCCAGATGTCGCAAAACAGGATTCGCAATCGACCTGGGAGAGATGAAAGTCGGAATTCATGCCGTGGCAGCGCCTGTATTCGGTCCAACCGGGAAACTGGTTGGATCAATCGTTGTGATGGGTACGTTTCCGGGGCAGTTGTCGGAGAAATATGGCTCCCAGGTAGCAGAAATGGCAAGAGGGTTTTCTGAAACCATCGGAGGGATTCCTCAGAACCGTGATATAGCTCAGCCAGAGCTATAGAGGATTTTGAAGTCAAGAATCCGAATATCGAAATCCCTGCCTTCGCCGAAGCGGCTTTGTGCAGGCAGGCGAAACAAATTCCAATTTTAGAAATTCAAATTTTCATAAAACTTTTATATACTTCGAACATTTAGATACTATCACCGTGAAGTTTGAGAATTTGTCTCCAACATCCAAAACAAGAAATAGTGTCATGCTTCTGAACTCGTTTCAGCGTCTCGTTTTTTTTCTCATGAGTGAGATCCTGAACCAAGTTCAGGATGACAGGTCTCAGAAATTTTAAATATTTTTGGTTAGAATTTGGTCATTTTGAGATTGTTTCGAATTTCGAATTTCGTGCTTCGGATTTCAAGAGGAGGGTTCGTCATGACAGAGTTCAAATTTTCTAATGCAGCCCGTGAAACAGACGTTTATGGCTATGATTCGGTCATCAAGAGCCATTGCCGGATGTGTCATGGAGGTTGCGGAGTTCTGGTCTATGTCAAAGATGGGAAGGCCGTCAAAATTGCAGGAGATCCGGATTGCCCCATCAATCATGGAACCCTGTGCAGCAAAGCCTTTGGCTCCATTCAGTTGGCCTATCATCCGGACAGATTGACTTACACCGTTAAAAGGGTGGGTCCCAAGGCAAGCGGCAAATGGGAACGGATCTCATGGGATGAGGCCCTGGACACCATCGCGGAGCGAATCCTGACATATAAAGAGAAGTTCGGACCTGAATCTGTCGTATTCAGCTACGGAACCGGCCGCGAAAATGAAGCAGTCATCTACCGCATCGCCAATATCCTCGGCTCCCCGAACGTGCTGACAGCAGGCCATTTCTGCTATGGCCCCCGTATCTCTACCGGCATTATCACCTGCGGCACCAATCCCATCGTCGACTACGAGAATTTTCCCAAATGCATCATGATGTGGGGAAACAATGTGACAATCAGCAACGCCGACGAATACAAAGGCGAACCCTTCTCAGTCGCTCTCGACAAGGGTGCCAAACTTATCGTCGTAGATCCCAGACTCACCCGGCCGGCTGCACGGGCAAATGTCTGGCTCCAGCTCAGACCCGGGACAGACGCGGCCCTCGCCCTCGGGATGCTCAATGTGATCGTCAACGAGGAGCTTTACGACAAAGAGTTCGTTGAAAACCATACTTTCGGATGGGAACCATTCGTCAAAAGGGCGAATGAGTACCCCCTCGACAAGGTTGAAGAGATTACCTGGGTCCCGAAGGAAAAGATCAGGGAAGCGGCAAGGCTCTTTGCAACGACAAAACCGGCTGCCATCCAGTGGGGCGTAGCCATCGAGCAGCAGATTAACTGTGCGGACAATGACCGATTACTCATGTTCCTTATGGGATTAACCGGGAACATTGATGCCCCTGGTGGCCAGGTCCTCAACCGGACTCCGAATGTCGTTAATGTCGGCCACTTTGGCGCCCATGGTATGCTCCCCAGGGATCAGTTCGCGAAGCGCCTGGGAGGTGACCGTTTCCGCCTGGCCTCACGGTTTGCCATCATCCAACCGAAATGTGTCTGGGACGCAATCCTTGAGGAAAAACCCTACCTGGTAAAGATGCTCTTTTTCATCAGCTCCAATCCTGTGATCACCCGTGCCAATGCGAAGGAGGTTTATCGTGCCCTTGAGAAGGTCGAATTCATGGCTGTGGCCGACTTCTTTCTCACCCCGACCGCAGAGCTTGCGGACATCGTGCTGCCTGCGGCAACGTGGCTTGAGATGGATTATATCGCTGACTTCTGGAAGCGTCACGGCTATATCCTTCCCCGGCGGAAAGTGATCCAGGTCGGTGAATGCCGGTCAGACCATGAAATGCTCAACGACCTCGCGCACAGGATTGGGCAGGGCGCATACTGGTGGGACAATTTCGAGCAGGCCCTCGATTCCATCCTCAAGCCGATGGGCATCACCTGGAATGAGTTCAAGGAGATGGACTATATCCGGGGAGAGGTGAAGTATTACAAGTACAAAGAGGGAGGATTCTCCACCCCCACGAGAAAGTTTGAACTCTACTCCACTACCCTCGAAAAGTTGGGATACGATCCCCTTCCCCAGCACAGGGAGCCCCCGGAGAGCCCGGTGAGCACACCGGAACTTTACAAAGAATATCCTTATATTCTGATTACCGGGGCGCGCCCGCCCGGGTTCTTCCACACAGAAAACAGACAGATACTCCGGCTCAGAGAACTTCACAGGGATCCCACTGTTGAGGTCCACCCGGATGCGGCTGCGAAGGAAGGCATTAAAGAGGGCGATTGGGTCATCATTGAATCCCGCCGTGGAAAGGTAAGGCAGCGGGCTAAGCTCGCCCTTGGACGGGACCCCCGGATCGTGGCAGCCCAGCACGCGTGGTGGTTCCCCGAAAAGAAAGATCCAGGTCATGGCTGGGATGAATCCAACATCAATATCCTGACAGACAATGCCCTGGAAGGTTGTGACCCCGCAATCGGTGCATCAAACATAAGGACACTCCTGTGCAGGATATATCCCGAAAGGAAAGAGGGAGGCCGGCCATGAAGAAGAATGCACTGATCATTGAAGAGTATGCCTGCTGGGGTTGTATGGCCTGTGAAGTCGCCTGCAAACAGGAGAACAACCCTCCTGATGACACCCAGGGTGTCAAATACCTGTCTGTCTGGGGGGATGGCCCGAAACTCATGAACGGGAAGCTTGATTTCATGTGGCGTGTGAATATCTGCAGGCAATGTGATGATCCTATCTGTGCCAAGGCCTGCCCCGAAGGCGCCATCACCAAGGATCCGAAAACAGGCATCGTCTTCAATGACAATGAAAAGTGTACCGGGTGTAATGCCGTGCCGGGCAAGTCCGGGCCTGAAAAACAGGAAACCTCTTCGTGCAAGGTGGGGTGTCCGGCTCACATCAATGTTCAGGGATATGTGAGCCTTGCGGCCAAGGGAAAATTTCAGGAGGCCCTGCAACTGATCAAGGAGGAAAACCCCTTCCCATCGATCTGTGGGAGGGTTTGTCACCACCCGTGTGAATCGGATTGTAACCGGTCTCAAATTGATGAACCCATAGCTTCGCACTCCATTGAGCGCTTTCTGGCCGATCTGGATCTGAATGAAAGGACACGCTATAAACCAGGAATCAAAACCAGGAAAGAAGATAAGGTCGCCATTGTCGGATCCGGCCCTGCCGGGTTGACATGCGCATACTTCCTTGCGCAAGAAGGCTATCAGGTGACAGTTTTTGAAAAAGCCGACCAACTGGGAGGGATGCTCACCATGGGCATACCTTCCTATCGTCTTCCCCACCAAATTGTCGAGGCGGAAATCCAACTGATTCGCGATCTGGGTGTAACCTTGAAGACTGGCATAGAGATCGGCAAGGATAAAACCATCTCTCAATTGCGCGAAGAGGGATTCAAAGCCATTTTCATTGCCATCGGCACACAGGAATGTTTGCGGATGGGTATTGAGGGTGAGGATCTGAAGGGTATCCATGGCGGATTGGACTACCTCCGCAAAGTCAACCTCGGAAATCCGCTGACGTTGGGAAAAGATGTTGCGGTTATTGGCGGAGGCAATACCGCCATCGACGCAGTCCGATCAGCCCGCAGGCTTGGAGCCGAAAACGCCTTTATCATCTATCGCCGGGGTTTGGAGGAAATGCCTTCAAGGCCCGAGGAGATTGAAGAATGCCAGGAAGAAGGAATTCCCATCCATATCCTGACTCATCCTGTGCGATTCATCGGCGAAAACGGCAAAGTGAAGGCCATCGAGTGCGTAAAGATGGTTTTGACAGACCCGGACAAGAGTGGTCGGCGGAAACCCGAACCTCTCCCGGGCTCTGAATTTACGATCACCGTGGATGCCGTGATCACGGCCCTCGGGCAAGAGGCGGATTGGGCCTGCCTGACCCCGGAGTGCGCCTGCACTTTAACCGAATGGGGAACAATGACTGTGGATCCTTTGACCCTTCAGAGTGATGATCCCGATATCTTTGCAGGAGGAGACGCGGTGAGAGGTCCCCAGACCGTTATCGAGGCTATTGCAGATGGGAAACAGGCAGCGATATCCATCGACAGATATGTTAGAGGCATGGATCTTCGATTAGACAGAGATAAAAGATTGAAGGCGATCACAAAGCCCCAGATGGAAAAGTATGATCCTGCTGCCCGGGCTCAAATGCCGCGCCTCAATCCCAGGGAGCGAATAAAGAATCTTAACGAGGTCCAAAAAGGGTTTTCGAAGGAAATGGTCGTTCAAGAGGCGGCCCGATGTATCTCATGCGGCACCTGTTGTGTGCAGGCCTGTCCTTATGGCTCAATCACGTTTGATGAAAAAATCGGAATTGCCAGGAAGTGCAATCTGTGCTATGACAGGGTTACGAATGGTCTCTATCCCGCCTGTGCCGATAATGTCTGCCTCGCCCACTGCATCTATTTTGGCGATCCGGCCGAGATTGAGAAAAAGATTCTGGACAAAAGAAGAATTAGAGGCGGCTGGGGAGAAATCATCCCTACGGCTTTGAGATGAGACAAAAGCATGAACCGTATCCATGATTCGTGTCGACGGTACCATAAATCCGAAATCCGAATGTCGAAAACCGAAATGGTTCGACTTGGCTCACCATCCTGAGCTTGTCGAAGGACAATGTTCAAATCTCGAATCTCAAATTACCAAAACGCCTTCTTCATGTTGGATGTTTCGAATTTGGGACATTTGAAATTCGGATTTATTTCGAATTTCGTGCTACGATATTCTTATTTCTTCGGCTACGGAGGTCATCATGAATCTTGTTGACATCATTGCCAAGAATTCACGGACCTACCCCAATGAGACAGCCTTTGTGGAGGTAAAACCCGTTACGAAACTAAGAAAAGAAATTCAATGGAGGCCGTTTGACGAAAAAGTAAACAAGATCGCGAATGCACTCAAGGAGATGGGAGTTCACCAGGGAGACCGAGTTCTCCTGTTTGGTCGAAACTCGATCAATTGGCTGGAAGTCTATTTTGGTGTCTTGAAAACAGGCGCCTGGATCGCTCCCCTCAATTACAGGTTTACGAATGAGGATATCGCGTATTGTGCCAAAGTGAGTCAACCCGTGGTTTGCTTCTGCGACGAGGAATTTTCTGAAAGAATGATGATCCTTGGACCAAACTTCCCCACCCTAAAAAAAAGCATCTCCATGGGTGAGAAAACCTTTGAAGGCATGGAGGACATGGAGAGCCTCATCGGGCGAACCTCTTCCAAATCCTTCGAGGCAGAGTTAAGAGATGAGGACCCCTGCGGACTTTATTTCACCTCCGGCACAACCGGGGCTCCCAAACCCATCCTCCTGACCCAGAAGAATCTGTTCTGCAGCGGGGTGACTGAGGCGGCTAATCACCTTTGGAAACATGGCGACAGTCTTTTGATGATCCCTCCTCTTTATCATTCAGCCATTGGACACCTGCTGGGGCCCATGGTCGTTGGAGCAAGAAGCGTCCTGCTGACTGAGGCGATCAGTCCACAGGTTATCTTCGACACGATGTCGAAGGAGCAACTTTCTGTTGTTTTTCTTCTGGTTCCATGGACAATGGATATCCTTGGAGCCCTCGATCGAGGGGACCTGCAACTGAAGGACTACGATCTCAATTGCTGGCGTCTGATGCATATGGGGGCCCAACCTATCCCGGCAGTGCTCATTCGAAGGTGGAAGGCCTACTTCCCGGAGATGCAATATGATACGTGCTATGGATTGACCGAAGGCTCCGGACCAGGCGTGGTCGATCTCGGAATCGGAAATGAAAGGAAAATCGGCGCCATTGGAAAACCGAGCTTGATGTGGGATCTCCGTATCGTGGATGATCGCGATGAGGACGTAAAGCAAGGACAGGTCGGCGAGATTATCGTGAAGGGAAATGGCGTCATGAAGGAATATTATCAGAACCCGGAATTGACTGCCCAGACGATAAGAAACGGCTGGCTTCATACAGGAGACCTTGGCCGGATGGACGAGGAAGGTTTTATCTACATTGTAGATCGGAAAAAGGACCTGGTCATCAGTGGTGGAGAGAATATTTATCCGGTGGAAATTGAAGCAATCATTTTAAAGCATCCCAAGGTCCGCGATGCCGCTGTGATCGGGTCCCCGGATGAGCGATTAGGTGAGGTGGTTACTGCAGTCGTTGAGCCTGCTGAAGGTGAAACTTTGACAAAGGAAGAGGTATCCTCTTTTTGTGAGAAAAACCTGCCTCGATACAAGCGTCCCCGTCATATCTTCTTTGATCGGGTGCCCCGTAGTCCTTCCGGAAAGATTGAGAAGCCAAAGTTGAGAGACAAATATGGGAAACCAAAATGACATTTTGGAAAAACAAGGCGAAAAGTGAGGGTCGGGTTTATTAAGCCTTTATCCAAAGTTCCTTCTTGTTTTTCCACCTCACTTTTGACCTGATCTCCCGATCTACCACCTTAACCATCTCAAGAAACTCCTCTTCTGTATATTTCCCCTTTTCAACAAGTAACCTGGTAAGGGCTTCTTGTCTGACCCCCTGCGACCATTCGGAAAGTATCTCATCTAAATCCTCAATTTCCTCTTGGCTGAGCAGTCCCGCCATCTTCCATTGCTCAAAATATCGGATGGCATCTTCCAGATTTCCTGTTTCCCAATATTCAAGCAATTGGTCATAATAGTTTTGCATCGTTTCCTCGGATTCCCTTACTATTCTTTCAGAAAGGGTCCCATTGGCTTTGACAAGCTGGGTTTGATTGGACTACCCCTTTCTTCTAATTTCTTTCCCGCATCCGTCACAAAAATAGACACTTTCTGAATCATCCGCCGTAATCGCCTGGTCAACTCTCTTCATGATTTCAATGTTTTTATAGATGCACTCTGTGCAATAAATATTTTCATCTTCAGTGTAATACCCAAGGACCTCCTTCTTTTCCGGGTCTTCCATATTGTCTCCCTTATTTGATATCTGTTCCCCCTTGTTGTCCATCCTTTTGTGTGATTGCTTATCTCTTTAAATCGTTGCTCTCTCAATAAAGTGGGCCCTATCCAAAGTTTTCCAATCAACGACCTATTTCATGTTCGGAATGATTCTGTTTGCGGAAGAATGGACCTGGTTCATCGGACGGGTAAATGGTAAATCTCTTTCCTTAACCATCTCCTTTACTCCCTGGACAATTCCATTCTCGTCGATCCCATATTTTGTCCGGAGCAATGTTTGCGGACCGTTTTCAACAAAGAGGTCTGGGATACCCAGACGTTTCATCTGAATGGGAAGGAGACCCTTCTCTTGAAAGAGTTCGAGCACAGCGCTCCCAAATCCTCCCTGAAGCACATTTTCTTCAACCGTGATGACCTTCCCAATCCTTTTGGCCCAATAACATAAGAGTTTCCCATCTAAAGGCTTCAGGAAACGGCTATTGATCACTGCTGCGCTAATTCCAAGGGCCTTCAATTTTCCCGCTGCCTGAAGAGATGGGAATACGGTGGAACCGATGGCAAGGATCAGCACATCCTCACCCTCTCCTAAAACCTCTCCCCTACCGATGTCGATCAATCGGAGTGTTTCACTCCTCTCCACGCCCAACCCTTTTCCCCTGGGATATCGAACTGCCACTGGATTGCGGCACTCGATGGCGGTCTTGATCATATGCTGGAGTTCATCTTCGTCTTTAGGCACCATGACGATCATATTTGGAATATGTCGGAGATAAGAAAAATCGAACAGACCATGGTGGGTCGGACCATCTTCCCCTACAATTCCTCCCCGATCCAAAGCAAAGACCACTGGAAGATTCTGGAGGCAGACGTCTTGAAGGATCTGGTCGTAAGCCCTCTGGAGAAAGGTGGAATAAATAGCCACGACAGGCTTCATTCCCTCGAGGGCAAGTCCCGCCGCAAACGTGACCGCATGTTGCTCTGCGATTCCAATGTCATAAAACCGATCGGGAAATTCTCTCAAAAATTGTTCCAGGCCGGTTCCGTTCTGCATCGCCGCCGTTATAGCGACCACCCGTTTGTCTTCTCTTGCGAGTCGGCAAAGGGTTTTTCCAAAGACCTCTGTAAAAGTGGGGAAAGGAGGCCTTTTCTGATCCCTCACGGGTTCTCCCGTCTCGATGGTGAAAGGTGAGATACTGTGGAAACGGGCAGGGTCTATCTCTGCGGGTCTGTATCCTCTCCCTTTTTGGGTGATCACATGGACGAGGATAGGTCCTCTCAATTTCTTAATATTTTGAAACGTCTCGATCAAGTGATCCAACCGATGGCCATCGATCGGTCCGATATATTTCAGCCCCAACTCCTCAAAGAGAAGACCTGGGATTAATAGTCCTTTCAATGATTCCTCTGCCTGTTTTGCAAAACTGAGGACGGATTTACCAATCCCTGGTAGGGTTTTAAGAAAGGCCTTTATTTCATCCCGGAATCGGTTGACAAACTGCCCTGTCATCAGCCGGTTCAGGTAGGAGGAGAGAGCTCCGACATTCGCCGAAATGGACATCTCATTGTCGTTCAGGATAACGATCAGATCCCGATCAAGGTGTCCCGCCTGATTGAGCCCTTCAAAAGCAAGACCCGAGGTCATCGATCCATCGCCAATGACGGCAATGATCTTGCCTTCTTCGCCTTTCTGCCTTCGAGCTTCAGCCATTCCCAGCGCAGCAGAGATAGAGGTTCCACTATGGCCGGAATCGAAGGCATCATAAGGGCTTTCATCCCTTTTGGGAAAACCACTGACTCCTTCGTACTGTCTTAGGGTATAAAAACGATCCCTTCTTCCTGTCAAGAGTTTGTGGGTATAACTTTGATGGCCGACATCCCAGATCAGTTTATCCGTGGGGAGGTTAAATACATAATGAAGGGCAACGGTCAACTCCACAACACCCAGATTGGAAGCGAGATGACCACCGTTTTTTGAAACCGTGGAGACGACCTCTTTTCTTATCTCACCGCACAGGTTTTCCAATTCTTTCAGGTCTAAGGTCTTGACATGCTGAGAGGTGTGTATCCGGTCCAGCAATCCAGCCATGATGAACCTCCCTTGTTAAAGATGAATCGCCATTAGCAAACGAATATCTCTGCTCACACGCAATCGATATACTTCATATTGGGGATGGACCCACAAAGTCAATATTCCCTTGTTACGATGAATCGGGCGATGTCCCTGAGAGGATCAGCTTCTGGTCCGTAAGGGATCAAGGCATCAATTGCCGATTCCACCAACTCCCGAGCCTTCCTTTTAGACTCTTCGAGTCCCAATACGGAGGGATAGGTGGCCTTTCCTCTGGAACGGTCGCTACCAGTCTTTTTACCCATTAATTCCGCTTTTCCCACAACATTCAAAATATCATCAGCAATTTGAAAAGCATGCCCGGCCTTTTCTCCATAATAAGCAAACACCTTGAGTGTTTCCTCGTCTCCTCCTCCTAATCCCGCTCCTACCTTAACCGAGGCCTTGATCATGGCCCCTGTTTTGTGGGAATGAATATATTGGACAGTGGCAAGATCCACTTCTTTCCCCTCCGATTCGATGTCCACTACCTGCCCCCCCACAATTCCTGAAATTCCTGCCGCCTGAGCCACCTCATGGATCATGTCAAGAGCGACTTCCTGACCACACGGGAGAGGATCCCAGTGAGACCGATGGGACATCAATCTGAAGGCCTCCGCCAGGAGACCATCTCCAGCCAAGATAGCAATTGCCTCTCCGAATAGTTTATGACAGGTCGGTTTTCCCCTGCGATAGTCATCATTATCCATCGCAGGGAGATCATCGTGAATGAGAGAGTACGTATGGATCATCTCCAGGGCACAGGCAAAGGGAAGAATCCCGTCCCCTTTCCCTCCCACCGCCTCAAATGAGGCTATGGATAGAATGGGACGAATCCGTTTGCCGCCGGCAAAAAGGCTATGACGAATTGCCTGATGAAGGGAGATCGGAAACTCCACCTCCTTCGGGACACAGAGATCAAGAGCCGCCTCCACCACTGCTTTCTTCTCCTCCAGGTACTTTTGAATGTCCATCTTAAACCATCCTTCACTTGGTCTTGTAGCCTCTCAACCTGTTTTCATCTTCCCCAGATGGGCAATGATTAGACAGGATGGGGATTTGGGACTCCAAGGAAGTCCAGAATTGCATCCCTAACCTTCTGAATATCTGCTTTCGTATTCATACAAGGGCCATGAGGACGTTCGTTCAGGATGCCAATCACCGGGATCGGATAACTGTCCTGAATTCCGCTGGTCAGATCGAGTTCACAGGCCACAGCCACGATGGCCTCAGGCCTGTTCTCCACGATAATTCTCCTCGCTAATGTTCCGCCCGTTGCCACAGCGATTTTCGCCTGATATTGGTTGGAAAGTTCGACCAACTCTTTAATCTCGCATTTTCCACACCCTTTGCAGTTTCTAATATTCCCTGTGATCTTGATCTGACAATCAAAATCCTGAATGCAGTGGGGAAGGAGAATGAGCAAGCGGTCCGGTCGGGTTGGATGAGGGTTGGATCGGACCAGATGGTTATTCAACTCAATGAAGGACTGCTGAACCTTCTCTCTGGACACTCCCACTAACTTTCCCACAAGAATCATAAAAGGAAAAAGGCCTTTGGCGATGATCCCCCTCAAGTGACGAGACAAGAAGATATCCTTTCCCCGCAAGATCGTGAAGAGGAGGAGTAGACCACCGAATAAGATGATAAGCACCAAAATAG
>DATIGG010000627.1:0-2400 GCA_035454825.1 Thermodesulfobacteriota bacterium
CAGTGACAACATCTCCATCACGGTCAATGCGGTTGTTTACTTTCGCGTCTTAGATCCCAATAAGGCTGTGGTCGAAGTTGAAAATTACCTTTACGCCACTTCCCAATTGGCCCAGACGACCTTGAGGAGCGTCATAGGCCAATCCCAATTGGACGAACTCTTGTCGGAAAGAGACAAGATTAACGCCAAACTCCAAGACGTCCTGGATAAGCAAACGGAGCCTTGGGGGATCAAGGTGTCCCTGGTCGAGACAAAACAGGTGGATCTTGACACAGACATGCAGCGGGCCATCGCCCGTCAGGCTGAGTCAGAGAGGGAGAGACGGGCCAAGATCATCCATGCTGAGGGAGAGGCCGAGGCAGCAGAGAAGCTGGCTGCGGCGGCAAATATTATGAGTATCTACCCCGCAGCCATGCATCTGCGGTTCCTTCAGACCTTAACGAAGGTTGGAACCGAGAATAATTCAACGGTGATCGTCCCGATCCCTATAGACTTACTCGCAGCCTTCTTTCAGAACAAGGAGAAGAAATAACCGATGCCATTCCAGCGATGCGTTTGAAGGAACCGGCATTGGGTAGCCATTATCCAGCGCATGATCCATAGACAGGGTGGAAAAGTGTGGACAGAAGGGCAACTCGATGAAGACTCAACATTCTATTTCACACTTCCAGGGGCAGAAAGACAAGAGGGGCATTATAACGTTGGAAATCCTTTGGGCGAAAATGACACTGGAAGAACAAGAGGAGGGTGTTGAGAGGCTCCTTTAGTAATCAGTCCATAATTGTATGGACATTGAAGACCAAATCCCTCCTCCCCTCCCTTTACAAAAGGGAGGAATTACCCCTCTTTGGCAAAGAGGGGTGAGGGGAGATTTTCAGAACAATGTGTCTTTTCAATTATGGACTCCTTAGTAAGATGTGGTCGATGAGGGATTAAGGAGTCGGAAAAAACTCTCCCAATTATTGAATTCATTTTTTGATGACAAATCTTTTTTGTGTATTTTTATCCGACCCATCCGGTTAATACCAAAGCCTGACTTCATCTTGATAAAATCATTACCGGAGATTAGGAATCCTAAAGGGTGGTTCTCCCCGCTGGGCTTCTGTAAAAGAACTACAGCCCAATTTCCATTTTCTGAGGGAATCAGATGAGTAATCTCCTGCCAATTTGAAGATATCTCCCAAAAGCTACATAGGCTTTCATGCACAAATAAGAAATAGGGCTTATGATGATCGTTAAAGCGATAAAGGTGTAAGTGTCTTTTAATCGGTTTAAGATCAAAGTCAAACCCCCTTAGTTCCAAATTGGTTTTTAGGTTTGATAAGAATTGTTCAAATAATTTTCCAGGAGGTGACAGTGGCATTTCTTTCACACCTTCTCGACAATCTCTTTGCACAAGGCCGAATCGTTCTCTGCCCCGTGGCTGTCCGGACTAAGCCCCACGGCTATCTTCAGGGTAGAGGTTGTTAACCTGCCCGTCCTTCTGGTTTGCTATAACAATGGTCTGCACTTGTTCTCCTCTTAGGCGACATGAGTACCATCTATGTCTTTCACAACATGAGGAGGCAACAGAGATTTGACTTTAATTTTTGTTATTTTTCCCAGGGAGGGTTCGCCTGGAGCGAGGTCTTGTTCCCATCGGGATAGAATTTGAACAAGGGTTCCTTGTTTCAGTCCATCCTTAGCATGATCGTCCACACAAATATTTGCCATTTCCCACCTGAGATCTTGCATCGTCATCGTAAATTCTCCTTCCTCTAAACCATTCGTTTCTTAAAAACCTCTACCCCGTGTAAATTCTTCATGCCCACTTACCGTTGGCCACAAAAAAACCCGCAAAGAAGTCGTTTAGAGTTTTTGCGGGCATAGGCTAAGCCTAAAAGGCTCTGTCCAACTTGATTGTGATCGAATTATAACACAATATGCCAATTTACGCTTGAGATAGGGGAATCCCCCAACGAATGTAAAGGATTAGTGAAGTGGAAGGATATCGTGAGCGGAAGTTTCCTACCTTCCATCTTACTTTCCACGGCCCTTAAAAATGGTCTGTTCTCTTTTTGGGGACAGAAAAGATAATCAATTCAATAGGGCACCGGCCACCATTCCCTTCAGCATTCCCTCTTTTTGTATTTGCTCAATCTATCTGTTAAATTTATAAGGTTGTCACTTTTCCGCCAGAGTTGGCGGACCCCTTATGATCCGACCAGAAGAGACGAAGATGACCGAGGAAGAGGGCGCGATCGTCAAGAAAACGAGAGAGATACTGAAACACCTTGGAAACGAGGAAAGAAACCTCATCCCCATCCTTCAGCAGGTTCAGGCAGTCCTCGGGTACCTTCCATCGCTTGCCATGTTGGAAACAGCCCAATTTCTCAACATCCCGGAGATCGATGTCTACAG
>DATIGG010000628.1:0-3366 GCA_035454825.1 Thermodesulfobacteriota bacterium
AAGGTCAATGAAGCCCTTGCAGGGTCCTCAAAGATGACAAATCTTCATCCCCTCCAGGATACGAAAACCACCCAGGGTATTCTCGAGATCCTCTACCGTCTCGGTGAATGTTTAAAGAGCCTGAGCGGAATGGACGCGGTCAGCTTTCAACCTCCTTCCGGGACCCTCTGTGAATGGACCGAGTGCCTTCTCATTGCTGCTTACCACAAATATCACGGAAACCTTGAAAAGAAGAGGGACCTGTTTGTCCCCTATACGTCCCATGGCACGAATGCTGTCGGAGCAAAGATGGCAGGGTTTAATGTGGTCACGCTGCCCCAAACAGAGAGCGGCAACCTCGATCTTGAGGCGCTGAAGGCGGCTATCTCAGACCGAACCGCAGGGATGATCCAGACCAATCCCACCTCTTTGAGTGTGTTTGATCCCAACATGACCCGGATGGCAGATATGATTCATGAGGCGGGAGGTGTCTTTGCCTACGATGCTGCAAACACAAACTCTGTTATGGGAAAGGTTAGCCCGCGAGATTTGAAGGCAGATATCGTTCACTATAACCTGCACAAGGCTTTTGCAAGCCCCCATGGGGGATATGGACCCGGGTCAGGCGTTGTTCTCTGCAAGAAGGAATTCGAGAAATTTCTCCCGATCCCAAGGGTTGAATTTGATGGAAAGAAGTATCGCCTGAACGACGATGCTCCCTATAGTATTGGCAGGGTGAAAGAATTCTATGGAAACGTGCCCAATGCCGTACGGGCCTATGGATGGGTTCTGGCAATGGGAACGCCAGGAATCATCCTTTCCAGCGAGTTAGCCACCCTGAATAATAATTACCTGATGGAAAAGATCAAAGGAACACAGGGAATCGATATCCCGATGGGTGAAGGTCGGAGGAGAATGGAAGAAACCGTCTATAGTTTTAAGAAGATGTTCGAAGAGACAGGGGTTCAGGCAGCCAACGTTGCCTTGAGGATCTGTGATTTCGGCATGAATAGCACCTTTTCCTTTGGATATCCCTTATACATTGAAGAGCCCTGGGTGGTGGAACCCACAGAAGGCATGGACATCGATGAGATGGATAAGTTCATTCAAGTAGTGAAACAGGTCGCTGAAGAGGCCTATACGAACCCGGAGAGGGTCCGGACAGCCCCGCATCATACTGCCGTTGGCCATGTTGATTTTGCAAAGACAGAAACCCCTGAGACCATGGCCCTGACATGGAGGATGTATAAGAAAAAAGGGTTAAAATTCTAAAAAGAGGGTTCAAGGGGTCAAGGATTCAAGAGAGATACGTTGACAAGACTTAAGGTTCTGTCGGTTAACTTGAACCCTGGAACCCTTGAATCCTCGAATCCTCTCTTAGGGATGAAAAAGAAAGTTGGTTTGATCGTAAATCCTATTGCCGGGATGGGTGGACGAGTGGCTCTCAAGGGAAGCGATGGGAAGGACACGCTTCGCAGAGCGATTGCCCTGGGAGCTACTCCGGTCTCGCCTCAACGAACCATTGAAGCTCTTAAGCGGATGGCAAGGATCAAAGATCAGGTTGAACTCCTAACCTATCCTCACGAAATGGGAGAGGATGAGGCAAGAGAAAGCGGGTTTAATCCCATCGTCATAGGTTCAATTAAAAAGGGGAAAACATCCCCATCGGATACCCGTAAAGCGGCAAGAGACATGGCGGAATTAAGAGTTGACCTGTTGTTTTTCGCAGGCGGGGATGGCACAGCCAGAGATATTTACGACGCTGTCGGTAACACCGTTCCAGTGTTAGGCATCCCTGCTGGAGTTAAAATTCATTCCGCTGTTTATGCCATCAATCCTTCCATGGCTGGAGAATTAGCGGTCCTGTACTTACAGGGATCGACTTCACTCGTCCACGAAGCCGAGGTCATGGATATTGATGAAGAAGTCCTGAGGGAAGAAGACAGGGTTTCAACGAAACTCTATGGCTATCTCCGGATTCCCTGTGACCGTCGATTGACCCAGGGGCCAAAACAGGCGAGCTGTGGGGGAGAACGGGAGGAGGCCGCCCGGCAGGCCATTGCTGAACGTGTGGTTGAGAATATGGAGAAAGACTGGCTGTATATCATTGGACCGGGAACAACCCCCCGGGCCGTCATGGAGAAGTTAGGACTAAAAAATACCCTGTTAGGTATCGATGTGGTTAAAAATAGGGAAATCGTATTGAATGATGTGAACGCAGGGGAACTCCTTCATCTCATCGACCGGAAGAAGACAAAGATCATTGTGACACCCATCGGCGGGCAAGGTTACCTCTTTGGAAGAGGGAACCAGCAAATCAGCCCGGAGATCATAAAGAGAGTTGGCCCTCATAACATTATTGTCATTGCTACTCCAAGCAAGATGTTTTCTTTAAGACTGAAACCCCTGCTGGTTGATACAGGGAATGAAGAGGTGAATCAACTCTTGACAGGATACAAAAGGGTCGTTACAGGTTACGGAGAAGAGATGGTTTGCAAGGTATCTTAGCCCTTCCTGCAGGGCTTCGATTGCCTGAGGACATATCCGATGAACGGACAGATGAAATTTCAAAAAATTTTAAATGAGTTAGAAAGAATCCAATGGGAAGTCGAGAGGGTTCAAAAGAATGTCTTGATGGCGAGAAGCATTGCCGAAAACTTTTTCCGGAACGAAAAGGAAATCCTGAAAAGGCCCTATTGGGAAAGGCATCATGACAACAGATATGGCCGCAAGAACTTTTATGGAACCCCTGAGGGAGACGGGAAGTCCTGTGTTTTTGCCACCAATATTCCGAAGTTCTCATCCGAGGATAAAAATTTTATAAACATTACAGAATACATCGATTTAATCTTCAAGCCCTTAGTGGAAAATTACCCCTACATTCTTTTTATTTATATCATCAGTAAAAGGGGAGTGACGCGAGGGTATCCCTGGAAGGACTTCTCTGTCCTTCCTCCAGGTTTCGACCCCACTCACCATAGTTTCTTTTTCATCGCTGATGAGGCGCATAATCCCCAAAGGAAAGTTAAATGGACGGAACCCTATCTTTGCCCTCTCATTAAAACCTGGATGGTCACGTGCTCATCGCCGGTCTGGAGTCGTTCCCATTTTATCGGAGTGATTGGAATCGATGTCAATTTAGGAAAGATGATCGAACCGCTGGGCCGGGCTCTCAAAACGATGGAAAAGGCTTATGCATTTATCATTTCGCCTCGTGGAAACTTGATCATCTCCTCGGACGCGGGCATGGAGAGCCTTCAGGAGGATGGTATCTGGATCGAGGGGAAGTGGAAAGATTTGAAATGGCGAGATCTGATCTTTAAAGGGTCTTCTCAAGACAAACCCTTACCCCTTGGAACCGAAATCAACGAGATCCAGCTAACCTCT
>DATIGG010000629.1:0-12509 GCA_035454825.1 Thermodesulfobacteriota bacterium
GGGTATCATCCTGCGTTGGACCAACTATCAGGTGATGTTTCTCTGTCTGGCTTTCATTGGAACCCTCAACTTCCTTTATTTCATTTTGTTTGTCAGGAAAAGGAAGGGTTGACTGTGTGAAACCTTCCGGTTTGACAGGTCCCCATTCAAGGGTTTATATTTTCACCCGTGATCGGTAGCAAAGTATGTCCGAATGAATCACCCATGCCCAAAGGGCACCCGCAAACCACAGAAGGCCACATTGCTGCGGTATTTTGGAAGGGTCTACCATTAGGGGGGCTTGCGCTGTGTTCTTTGTGCCGTGCGATTCTATATTTCAGTGGGAGGTTCAACCATGGAGAAAAAAGTGATCATCTTTGGGAAGGCTGGCTGACCTTACACAACAGAGGCTAGGTCAGCCTATGGGGACAGGGCAAACTATGTGGATGTGAAGGCAAATTCCAAGAGCCTGGAGGAGATGCTTAAATATTCGAAAGGTTCCAGAGAAGTGCCCGTGATTGTTGACGGCGGCCGTGTAATCATTGGTTATGGGGGAACCTGAGGAGTATAAAAAAGCCGGTGGTCTACCGGAACAAATATTCTGAAACAAAGAATCCCCTCGCCCACAGAGTGGAATTTTAAACCCTGAATTGTCCAACGCCGAAATCGAGATCCAGAAATAAGTTCGGGATGACAGAAACGAAACCCATACTTTTCTCGTTATCCTGAGCTTGTTTCAGCATCCCTTTGCCTTCACCAGCTCCCACCGCCGCCACCCCCGAAACCGCCTCCGGAAGAACCGCCTCCTCCAAACCCCCCACCCCCGGTTCCGCCACCGCTCCCTCGCGGTGCGGAGAACATGGCAGAGGAAAGGCTCGAGTTAACGGAGTTGATGGAGTGGACAAAGGAGTAAGGAGCAAATGTCTGGAACCCTCCGGGAGACACATACCAATCAGGCCGGTCTTGGTAGATCCCTTCAAAGGCCTTCGCCCAGTTATCAGCCACATCCAGGGCAATGGCATAGGGCAGGTATTTTGAGAAAAGGTTCATATCGCCCATTCGCTCAATCTTGTCCTTCTCGGCACGGTTCATGAATTCCTGAAAGCCCAGGGTATCCATATAGGCCATAGCGCCCGACTTTGTTTTTGCAGGCATGAACTTCGCAAAGGCAATGACCGGGGCTCCCATTAAGAAGGAGGCAAAGATGCTCTTCCATGAAGAATCCGGCGAGAGAAGAAAGAGAAGAGCAAAACACGCGAACACCACCAAAATCACGCCAATCACCAGGTACGAATTTCTCACATTTTCCGGGTTGCTGAGAAAATACTTTTTCCTTATCAATTCTCCATAGAGGGTCTTTTTTAAGAACGGCAAATTCGTATAGAATTTGTTCTTTAGACTTGAGACGAGGGTCCCAGGCAAATTCCTGGGAAAGAGGCTTTTCATCAGTTCGACTTCGAACAAGCCGAGATTTGAATCGGGCTCCTTTATCTTTTTGAGATAATAATCCGTCTTATCAAAAATCAATCCTTCCTCTTTGGTCTCTTCAATCTTGATATACCCTCTCACCGCCAAACCGACAATGGTCGAGGTAATATCCCTCGGATCGAGTTTCTCATCGATGAGTGCACCCACCTCTGCCGGCGTGAGAGGCTGGTCATTAAATTTGGGAGGCCCATACTGGACGACAAGGGTTTCCCTGACTTTAGGGTCTCTCCCCCTTCGGCGCCAGTGATTAAAAATAAGGATGAAAGATAAGATGGGAAGGACAAATATCCAGTTCTCCCGGATATTGAGAGTCCACAGGAACCTTTGCCACGAAGAGGGCGGAGAGACAAGTCCCTTATCCCACCCAAAGGCCATCGTCAAGCCCTCGCCGATGGCGAGAGGACGCTTCGCAATACATTTACCGCCATTGTCACGGGTTTGCCATTCACATTCCGACTCTTTCGAACCCAACCGGCCTGTATAGCCTGCTGCCATGATATTCTTGCTCTTTTCCTTGACGGCCAGGGAGACTTCTGCCGATGCCTCCAGGATGGGCGCCTTCCAGTAGTTTCCGGTCACATTCCAGTAGAGTTCATCGTGATCCTTGAAAAAGAGAATGGCGTTCTCGACCTGATAAGTAATCACATAGGTTTGGTTCCCACCAACATACTGCTTCGGATGGCCAATCCGGATGTTAAGGATCGGACCCTGTCTTTCAACCTTGTATTTCCAGACCTTTCCCGTGCCATCCCTGACAGAAGTTACCTGGATTGGAGTCACAAGGGTCTTGCCAAATTCATCCCGGTATTTAAAAGGGATCTCCCGGTAGATCCCGTGCCTGGGGCGATCAAATTTCACATCGATCGTCTCCTGGACGGTAAAAGACGAATCCGGATGGATCGTGATGTCAGCGTGAAAATTCGTGATGGTAAAAAACTGGGCAAAAACAGGAAAAACAAAAAAGATAAGGTTGAGGTTAAGGCTAAGAAAAACAAATGAAATGAATCTCAGAAATCTTGAAAATGCTCTCATGAGAAGCTCACCTTGACAGGTTTTCTCTCCGCCTCAGGGGCTTCAAGCTGAAAGAGTTCTTCCTTCCTGAAACCGAACTGGTTTGCAATCAGGTTTGACGGAAATGATTCGGTTGTGATGTTGTAGTCCCGGACCACGGCGTTGTAGTACCTTCTTGCGGATTCGATATTGTTTTCCAGGTCCTGGAGCTGAGATTGGAGCTGGAGAAAGTTCGTATTGGCTTTCAACTCGGGATAGGCCTCAGCCAGAGCGAAGAGGCTTTTCAGGGTGTCCCGAAACATGTTTTCCGCCTTGGCCATCTCAGCAGGCGTGGTTGCCTGCATGGCCATCGATCTTGCCTTGGTCACATTCTCAAAAACCGATTTCTCGTGGGCGGCATAACCCTTGACCGTCTCGACCAGGTTCGGCACGAGGTCATATCGCTTTTTGCATTGGACATCGATATCCGACCACGATGACTTCACCGTATTCCTTAGCCGCACGAGTTTGTTGTAGATCGAGATGACTGCCAGAACAATCAGTGCCAGGATGACAGGAATGATAACAAGGACGGTCATGGTTTCCTCCTTTTCGTGCCGAGATTGAATGTAGCTTATAGAATTTTGGCAATTTTTTCAAGCCCGCCTATACCCTCCCCGTATTTCTCAGATATAGTCGGAGAATCTATCCGCAGGAACAGGGTGGTCTCTCCGGAGAAAACTTGAACCTGCATGTCGGTAGGCAGGACGGCACATTTGAGCGATGGGGCAAGGGGTTAATCGGCTAATACAAAGAACATCGTGCCTGTCTGAGAAATTCTATTTAAATCATCCCATGATTCCACATACCAGTAGATTGGAGATCCGCTTACATCTCCTACCAGTTTTCTTACTGCCATCCACTGAGTCGGTGTGAGTTGTTTTACAAAGGCTCCGCCATTTTTAGTGGGGTCGGTGACATTGAAGAGGAAGGATACCCTTTTGGTAAACTGATCGTCACCTCCAAACCACACCTTAAACTTCTTATCGCAGTTATTTTCCCACGATAACGTAGGCAAGGAAGGTTTGGCTGTGCCCGAGATGGCCGGAATCTCCACAGGAAGGGCCGGCTTCACGATCAATGACCGTACATCGCTTTCAGCTATTCCTCTATCAGACCGGGTTCCGGTTACTCTCCAATAGATTGTCCCTCCTGTTTCCCCTGTGAGTTTGAGCACCCTCTTCCATGTGAAAAGATTCATCACCTTCTCGCTCAATGATCCCGACAGACGCACTTTCAAAGGGATGGATCGGAGAACCGGATCCGTTGAAAACTGAATTTCAAAGTTCCTGAATGATTCCCCCGCGGACCAACGGAAGGTGGGGAGGGAGTAGAGAGAACATGTGTCGAAAGAGGTCTGGTCCGCTGGTGTCATCAGTGTCACCGGAACAGCGGATATCCCATAAATATCACCTCCCGAATAATCTGCAACATGGAGATTTCCAGCCTCATCCTCGCCAAAAGTGGAAATGGAGAAGGGCGCTTTGAGAAGCAGGGCATTCTGCCAGGAACCACCATCATGTTTTAGGCCCCAGATGTTCCCACTGCAAAAGTCTCCGTAGAAATAGATCCCCTGCAGGAATGAATTGAGCCCGCGGTAAACCATCCCGCCTGTGACCGAGCATCCCTGGGAATGGTCATATTCAACGACTGGTAATACAAGACCTGTCTGGTCGCATGGATTCGAATTGAAACAGTGAGCCCCCTCCATGATCCTCCAACCATAGTTCTCGCCTCCGGGACTGGAAGAGGGTTGGAAGTCAATCTCCTCATAAGCATTCTGCCCGACGTCACCCACATAGAGGTCTCCTATCTTTCGGTCAAAGGAGAAACGCCAGGGGTTTCTCAATCCAAGGGCCCAGATTTCGCCTCGGTGCCCAACCCTCTGAATGAATGGATTATCCGGAGGAATACCATAGGGTGTTTGACCGGACTCCACATCAATTCTCAGAATCTTACCCAGCAAAGACCCGGGGTTCTGCCCGTTATTCTGAGGATCTCCTCCGGAACCACCATCGCCCATTCCAATGTAAAGAAAGCCATCCGGGCCAAATGCCAGTTGTCCGCCATTGTGATTCGCAAAGGGTTGATCAACACCCAAGACGATCTCTTCACTACCCGGACTGGCAATATCCGGGTTAGCAGTGGTATGATAGCGGGCCACTACCGTGTTGCCTGCCTGATTGGTATAATTTACGTAAAAATAACTTTTATTCTTATAATCAGGAGGAAAAGCCACACTGAGCAAACCCCGTTCACCACAGCAACTGACCCGGCTGACGATATCTAAGAAAGGTATTGCTGAGCGTTCCCCGTTTCTTAGGATCCAGATACGCCCCTCCTGCTCCAAAACAAACAACCTTCCACTTCCATCCCCTGCATGGGTGATGTGGACCGGTAAACTCAGGCCGGTAAATTCCTTGGTTAGAGAGATGGAAGGAAATGTAACGGATGGTTGGGCGAGTGTGACAGATGAATTAAAAAATATCAGGCCCCACAAAACCAGGCCCCATCGAATATCCCCCCTTCTCAAAATGAATTTCCAAATAGTCTCCATCTTATTGTCCCCCGAGAACCCCAACAGGAGAAAACTATGGGACTGATGAAGGAAATCTTCATCTCTATTTGATCGCTCTCAAAAGTCTGGAGAGGGGTTTCACATCCACACCCTCGGGTAAAGCCCACTGGAAGGAATCTTCGGGTAATTCCTGGTTCACCATGATCTCCTTCAATCGAAGGTCGATCTCGATCTCCTTCTCGACGATGTTGATCTGGACCCGGTTTGGGATGTTTCTCATCTCATCCTTGCTCGATGTAATTCGGATCTCGCCAACCTTCTTTAGCGAATCATCAAACTGGGAAACCTCTCCTGTAAAGGCCCTCTTCTGCAGAGGGATGAGGAGGAAGAACTCTCCGTTACGGTAAAGGGCATCGAACAGACCCATTCCCAGGGGATGATACCCCATGATTCGGAGTTTGGCGGGTCTCTGGTAAAGAACAGCTCCGTTCAGGAGGAAGAACATCTTCTCTCCATCTTTCACCATGTCAATACGAATCGAGGCCCTTGCCTGAAGGGATTCAGCGAAGGAAAAGATCTCAGTCACCTGATCGAGGGGATTCACATAGGGCGGCTTTTCGATGGGAGGGAGCGGTTCAGGCGGTCTCTTGGGGCAGCCGGCAAGGAAAAAACCGAGCAAAAAAATTACGGGAACAACGAAAGGAGGTTTTCGAATCATTTCAATTCTCCAGTTTCGAAGCATCGCTATCCTTCTCGAAGGAGGTGCAACAACCCCCCAACTTCTGATTTTTCTCGACGATCAGGATCTTGAGGTTCCTCTTTGCCAGAAGGCAGCCACAGGTAAGAGCCGCCACCCCTGCTCCAATGATGATCACATCGAAATCAGGAGTCATCCAGGCCTTCCATCACGAGAGGACTCATGTTCATATCTTTACCCCCAAGTCATTCAAAGTCAACCCCTCGGCTCTCTCCGGTTGAAGGACCAGAGAGTTTGACTTCGGCGTGAGCTCAGTCGAACGCTCGAGCCGAAGGCTCAGTCGAACGCTCAGGGTTGACACTGAGCGCGCCTTCGATCCTGCCCTAAAGAACAGGGCTTGGCGCATTCGAAGGGTCAAGGTATATCCGGGGCAAGATATTTTAGGGCTTGCATGTCAATTAAGACTGGTTACTATTGGTATAGAGGTGGTTATTCGAAAAGCATTCCCCAGTATGATTCAGAAAGGAGATTAAAATGGATAAAAAATTTACCTGCAAGGATATAGGTCTTGATTGTGAGTATGTGGTCTGTGCAAAAACAGAAGAAGAGGTCTTAAAGAAGGCTGGCGAGCATACTCGGGCCATCCATGGCATCCAGGGATTTTCGAAAGACTTTTATGACAGAGCAATGGCTGCCATTCGTGATGCCCATTGTGAGCCGAGAAAAATAAGTACATGCGAAGGTGAATCCTGCGAACAATTTTATGACGACATTTCTGAAGAATGTTATTGTTAGAGATGTCGGACAAGGGCAGTATAAAAAAAAGAAAAGGGACACTTTGAGTGCCCCTTTTGTGACCCCTCTCTCCCAAGCCTGTATCCAGATGGCCATTCTGTCTCAGGTGGGCGGGCGGTGAGACTATTTGAGGGGCATGGGATTACACAAATTTTCCTTGCAGTCGGCAACCCGGCCACAATTAAAACAGATGAATTTCGGATTCTGGGTCAATTCTTTGATCTCCTCAAATTTTTGGTTACCTGCCAGAACACAGATATGACCTGAATGTTCTCCGTAGCAAATTTGTTCTGCCATTTTCTTCTCCTTCAAAATGACAATGGGATTGTCATCCCGATA
Organism: Thermodesulfobacteriota bacterium; assembly: GCA_035454825.1. Taxonomy (GTDB): domain Bacteria; phylum Desulfobacterota; class BSN033; order BSN033; family UBA1163; genus DATIGG01. The sequence goes on from DATIGG010000629.1 coordinate 6,867, forward strand.
CAGATCCTCAAGTCAGAGAATTTCGTCTTAAAGCCTCGCCCAGTAGCCGGACTTATTTCCCTGTGAGGGTTGCCAGATAGGAGGCCCCGAGTTTGGCGATAAGATCTCTGATATTCTCAAAAGTGTTGAGATGATCTTCCTCGTCCTTGAGAAGATCCTCGAAGAGGTCCTTCGAGACCTGGTCTTTTTCGGCAGCACAGATGACGGCTGCCTCGTTATACATCTGGATGGCTTCCGATTCGAGACCGATATCGGTCTTCAGCATCTCCTTGATCTCCTGACCCTTCAGGGCTTTGCCCGCCGGTTTCGCGGTAGGTTCCCCATGTAAGAACAAAATCCTATCTGCCAATTTTTCGGCATGCTTCATCTCGGCAATGGCAGTCTCCTTGAGCTTGGATGCCAGTTTGCCAAAATCCTTATCTTCCAGTTCATAGTGGTGGATCATGTACTGGGAGATCGCTCCCAACTCCTTCTCTCTTGCCTGGTTCAATAGATCGATCACCTTCTTGTTCATAGCTCCTCCTTTCCCCCTGAGTCATTGGATTTTGACTTTGCGTCTCTGTACTTATCACGATATTTCATTTTGAATTCTAACACAAGACATATATTCATCAAGGCTTGAAAAATAAATCGGTAAAAGACAGTATTTTTGAAGAAAAAAATATGTATTTTTAGGAGTCTGACATCCTTATCCATATTAGGCGCAGATTCTTGCAGGGTTGATTCTGAGAATTTTTCTCTAACATTTTTGAAATGTCCTCCAGAAACTCCCCTCCCTTCGGTGGGAGGGGATGAAGAGGAGGGGGGACCAAACAGTCTTTGATTCTGTCCACTCCCATCCGTACCCTCCCCCATCGAAGGGGGAGGGGATTATTTGGGAAATTTCAAATATCTTTGGATAGATTTTGGTACGTGTTTTAAAAACTCTTAAAAGAATTTCTGATGATAATTAAGGTAGCTGAAAAAGGGTTAGCGTTTTACAATTCAGTTTGTTCACCCCCATCCCGCCTTTCCTACAGGAGGAGGCTGTGTCGTAATTGGCCGTCCGTCCTTCGACACGCTCAGGACGAACGGCTAACCGATTGAGATTTAAGGTGCCGATGTCCGTTCGTGGTGAGCTTGTCGAACCATGAACGGACTTGCGACACAGTCCCGGGAGAGAGAGGGACCACTTTAATGAGAACAGGGTAATGCATGGATAATTTAGAGAAAAACAAGAACTTTATATCGCATATCATCCCTCCAAAAGATTGGTCAGAGCAGGCTTGGTGGTTTGCCTTCCAGGGAAGTAAACTCCTGGTCTCCATCGATTCCTCCTCGGTCATCATCCCATGTCTTACCGATTTTTCAGAGCTGGGCTTGATAACATTGAGCCGGCATTACCTTGGACTTCTTGATGACCGTCCCTGTTACGCAGTCGAAGTTTCTGGGGATGGCACTCCTCCGGCGGGAATGACCTTTGAAGGTCTGCGCCAGGTCTATGGCCGCTTGGACGAAGATCTCTTCTGGGTGGCAGCCCGGGCGGTGCAGATCGTTGATTGGGACAGAACCCATCAGTTTTGCGGCCGATGTGGTGTTCCGATGGAGCTACAGAAGACTGAGCGGGCAAAAAAGTGCCCCAGATGTGGTCTCCTTCATTTTCCGCGCCTGGCCCCGGCCATTATTGTCCTTGTCGAGCGAGGAGACAGGCTGCTCATGGCCCGGTCCCGCCACTTTGCCTCTGGCATGTATAGCGTTCTTGCCGGGTTTGTTGAGCCCGGAGAATCGCTCGAAGAGGCAGTGGAGCGGGAGGTGAAAGAAGAGGTCGGAATAACTATCAAAGATATCCGGTATTTCGGAAGCCAGTCCTGGCCATTTCCTCATTCCTTCATGATTGGTTTCACTGCAACTTATGCGGGCGGCGAGATATCAATCGATGATGCGGAGATTGAAGATGCCGGCTGGTTCACTGTTGATACCTTACCGCCTCTTCCTGGAAAGATCAGCATCGCAAGGAAGTTAATCGACTGGTTTGTTGTGAAACACGGAAAACATCTGACCCACCCTCTCACAACATCCTGATTATGGTTTATAGACACACCACCCGAACAATTAACCTGCCTGATATTCATAACTGCCTCGTTGCAGTCATTTCCGATACCCATGGGAACCCCCACCCAAACCTGTTCCCAATTCTTGAGCGGGTTTGTCCCTCACTTATTCTTCACGCCGGAGACATCGGAAATCCTGACCTTATTACGGAACTGGAGAACATCGGCCAGACGGTCTATGTCCGGGGGAACGTAGATCCAACCAGTTCGATGTGGTCGGATTCCGTGGCTCTTCGAATCAAACTGGGGGCATCCTTTCAGATTGATCTGCTGCTCTTGCATATAGCTGTGGCACATCTCAGACTTATCAAGAATGCATTGAACCTTCTTCGCCAAAATTCGGCTCAGACCGTGATCTTTGGTCACTCCCACATCCCCTTTCTGGGGATGGACGGAAAGATCTGCCTATTTAACCCAGGCGCAGCGGGCCCTTCAAGAATGGGGCTGCCTACAACGATGGGGTTCATCGAAGTTTCATCCGGCCAAATGAGTTTCAAGCATCTGGACCTCCGGACCGGCGAACAGTGGAAACCTTGAATGCTGGAATAATGGAATATTGGAATATTGGGGTTCAATAGAGCGCTGGACAAAAACTGCCAATAACAATCATGCCGAGTGAGATGATGGGATTCATTTTCTTGTAATGAGGGGGGCTGATGTGGAAAAAATCCGGTTAGGGATAAGCAGTTGTCTCTTAGGAGAAAATGTTCGTTACGACGGTGGCCATAAGCTGGATCGGTTTCTGACAGAAACCCTTGGGCAGTATGTGGAATACGTCCCTGTCTGCCCGGAAGTGGAGTGCGGTCTCCCCGTCCCAAGAGAGTCAATGCGTCTGGAGGGAGATCCAGACTCTCCACGCTTAGTTACATCGCGCACTCAACAGAATATGACAGATCGTATGGTCCAATGGGCCCGGAAACGGGTGGTTGAGCTTGAAGAGGAAGGTCTCTGCGGTTTTATTTTTAAGAGCAACTCTCCCAGCAGCGGCATGGAGCATGTCCGGGTTTATAACGAAAAAGGGGTGCCCGTCAAGAAAGGAGTGGGAATGTTTGCCCGGATCTTCATGGAACATTTTCCGCTGCTTCCTGTAGAAGATGAGGGACGTCTCCACGATCCGAAACTGCGCGAGAATTTCATCGAACAGATCTTTGCTTTAAAGCGATGGCGAGAGACATTGGCTCAAAAGGAGAATCGGGGTAGCCTGGTTGATTTCCACACCCAGCATAAATTGCTCATTCTTTCCCACAGTCAAAAACATTACCAGATCATGGGAAAACTGGTGGCCCAGGCGAAAGATTTATCACTGAAAGAGCTCTATCAGCGATATCAAACGCTCCTCATGGAATCCCTTCTTCTGAGAACCACACCGAAGAAGAATTCGAATGTCCTTCTACACATGATGGGTTATTTTAAGGAACAACTCTCGTCGGATGAAAAACAGGAATTATTGGAGATCATTGCTCACTATCGGCAGGAGTATATGCCTTTAATTGTACCTGTGACGCTTATCAACCATTACGTTCGCAAATACGACCAACCTTATCTCAAACAGCAGGTCTATCTGAATCCGCATCCCATGGAGCTGCAGTTACGGAACCATGTTTAACAAATCTCCACTCATCGCGTGGGTGGGTGGGTGGCAAAGTTTCTCTCTTTCTTTCCCCCTCTTTGGCAAAGAGGGGTGAGGGGAGATTTTATCAATTATAAGCAATCCCAGGTTCTCAACCAATGATGCTTTGAAGGGCTTTTTCGATGTCAGGGTACTGGAAGGTAAATCCATGTTTTAGCAACCGGCGGGGAAGCACGCGTTGGCCTTCGAGAATGACCGAGCCGAATTCTCCCAGCACCAACTTTATCATAAAACCAGGAGCAGGCATAAAAGAAGGCCGGTGAAGGGCCTTTCCAAGGGCTTTTGCCAGATCTCTATTTTTGACGGGGTTTGGAGAACAAACATTGACTGGACCTGGGATCTCAGGGTGCTTCATCAGAAAAACGAAGGCCTCTGCAAGGTCTTTGATATGGATCCAGGAGAACCACTGCTGACCGCTTCCGATCGGACCTCCGATGTATTTCTTAAAAAGGGGAATCATCTGACTGAGAGCCCCTCCTTTTTCTCCCAGGACGATGCCGAACCGGGTGACCACCACCCGAGCCCGTTTCTCATTCGCTCTCAGCGCCTCTGCTTCCCACTCGATGCCGAGCTGCGCCAAAAAATCATCCCCTGGAGGTGACTCTTCATCCAGCTCTTCATCTCTGTGAAAGCCGTAATAGCCTACAGCCGAGGCGCTGAAGAGGGTGATTTTCCCAGCCGGTTTGGACGGAATTCCCTCGACGATATTTCGGGTCGTAAAGACTCGACTCTCTCGGATCAGTTTCTTATACTCATCTGACCACTTGCTGAAGATCGAGGCCCCTGCAAGATTGATGATGACATCGTGGTGTTGAATGACATCCTGCCAAGGACCCTTCTGGCTCGGATCCCCTTGCACATATGAAACTCCCGCGGGAGCCTGCCCTGATGTCTTGAGAGACCGGGTGAGGATGGTCACTTCATACCCTTCCTGGATGAAGCGCGAGGTGAGTTGCCTGCCGACAAAACCTGCTCCGCCTGTAATCAGGATCTTCATGGCCCCCCTCCCTTTCCACCGATTTTATTACTTGGCTCCAATCAGGGGCAATACCTTATTCACCTTAAAATAAACGAGATACCTCAGTCCTCTCTTGTAGCCCTCGTCCACAGGGCAGGCGTCTTTACGCCGGATCTGCTCAATCAAGTCGCTATTCTTTTCTTCTTTGAGCTTTGTGAGGTAAAGCCTTTTTCCGGCATACCGGTTGCCCTCTTCCATGAAAAGATAGGCAGCATTCGGATTGGACTCCAGGTTCTTATGCATCAAGCGGTCGGCCATGATAAAGGCCACGGTCTTGTCGCTGACAAAATGGGGTCTGGCGTAAACCGCCATACCCACCTTCCCCTTCGCATCAGACGTTGCAATCACCCCTTTACCTTTGTTCTTCTCAAAGTATTCACTCAGTTTCATCATGAGCCCTCCTCAAAGTTTAATTTCCTTATCAATATATTCACTATGATCTCCAAATGCAAACTATTTTTTCGGGGTCTTATCATTCACGAACCGTAAACCCTCCCAATTTAGGTCCAACATCTGATGAGTTTATTTTTGTGAGGTGCGTTCCACGATCGCACCCTGCGAAAGAATGTTACTTCTTGCCTAAAATTTTTTGGGGTCTCTCATGGAGTTTGTCCACCATTCTTACATATTCCCCGATATCACATTTCCTCTCCAATCCCTTGTCGTTCATATACCGGATACTGCCGAAGACCGGCCGTTCTCCCCACGGACGGTCATGCTTTCCGAAACACCACGCAACGCCTGCAAACCCATTTGGGTCCCTGCCATCGAGTTCATATTTGTTATTCAGATAGAGGGCGTTTCGAAAGGCCTGATCGGGTGTCTTGCTCCATTCGATGATTTTCTTTCCCCAGTACATTCTCATATAGCCGTGCATCTTTCCTTTGATCACCATCTCTTTCTGT